>VFKJ01000701.1 GCA_009885595.1 Myxococcales bacterium
ACGATGCGACCGGCGGAGTCGATGGGGAAGGTGAGCCACGCCGCGGCGTCGATGCCCGGAGGCGCGCCGACCTGCGGCACCCCGTGGCAGCTGCTGGAAGCGCAGCGCGCCTCGAGCACCGGAACGACCTTCGACTTGAAGCGCTCCTCCTCAGATTCCCGACACCCTGCCAGAGCGATCACAGCGGAAACTGCGACCCACACCCTGCGGCACTGCACCATGGAGACCTCGCGCCGCACGCTGGTGCAAGAAGCAGACGTGCAACGTTGATCGAGATCAAGGCCCAGGACAGAGCAGCCCGGCGTCGGCGCCCTGGATGCTCGGGTCTTCGTCGACGAGGGTGACGGTGACGGCGCTCGTGGCGCGGCAGGTGCCGATGCTCGCGCCCAGGGTGAGGTCGGCGTGGCGGCCGATCAGCTCAGCGAGGGGGACGTCGTTCAGGAAGAGCAGCAGCTCGTGCGCGTAGAGCGCGCCGTCGTCACCCGCGCGCAGATCGAGGGTGCCAGCGGGTTGCGAGGAAGCCGCCTGGCCTTCGATGGCGAGCTCGAAGGTGAGCTTCGCGCTGGGTGAAGTGGTGCCGGTGAGCCGCGCGGCCGACTCGACGAAGCGGAAGCCCTGGAAGCCGAGCGTCATCTCGGCGTTCTGCCCGCTGGCGTAGGGCTGGAAGATGCAGTTCGGCTCGCGGCCCCATTGCACCTCGAGCTCGCAGGGACCGCCGTCGGGCGGGGGAGGTGGAGGCACGCAGTTGCATCCGATCAGCAGGAGCACGCAGCAGAACTTCCACATGGCGCGCACAGTCGGGGGCGCGTCGCACGATGTCAACGCTCCGCCTGCTCAGCGGACACGACCCGGAGGATAGGAAATCCGCCGCCCGGGTGCAGCGACGGACTTCCGTTTCCGGGTTTTCAGTTCAGCTCGGGCTCACAGGCGCTGGCGTTGCACACGTAGCCCAGGTCGCAGTCCGCGGTGACGGTGCAGGGCTGCCCCTGGAGCCCGCCGTTGCAGACGCCTGCGGCGCAGACGCCGGAGACGCACTGCGCGCCGACGGTGCAGGCGCTCCCCACGGTGCCCAGGGGCGCCGGCGTGATGGGCGCAGTGCAGCTGCCGTCGCTGCCGCAGGTGCCGCTCACGCAGTTCGCGCCCACGTTGCAGGGCGTGCCCTGCGCGCCGGGGCTGCAGCTGCCCGAGTTGCACACGCCCGAGAGGCACTGCGAGCCGACGGTGCAGGCCACGCCGGGCGCCGCGCCGCCGCCACCGCCGACCTCGATGATCTCGCCGCCATCGGGGGAGCCGCCGCTGCCGCCGCCGGTGCTGCCGCTGCCGCCGCCGGTGGTGCCGGTGCCGCCGCCAGTGCTGCCGCTACCGCCGCCGGTGGGCGTGCCATCACACGGCGCCGACTGCGTGCGGACCTTCTTGGTGTGGATTACCGGGCGGAGGATCCAGTCGCCGCCGTTGCCGGTCGGGTGGTACCAGATCGACTTGTGCCCATCGAAGTCGAGCGTGACGGTGGTGGTGTCGCAGGAGTTGAGCGCGAACGGCCCCTTGATCTTGATGCCCGACTGCACCCCGCTGGGCACCTTGAGGGGCGAGATGGTGCCGTCAGGGAGCACCACGTTCTGGGTGCCGCCCTCGGTGAGGTAGAGGCGGATCTGCGTGATCTTCCCCGTGGGGAGATTGGCGAAGCCCAGCTGCATCACCCGCGTGCGCAGCGTGAGCAGGTCGACGGTGACCGGGCCCTGGTCGAAGACGGTGACCCAACCGGCGACGTTGCTGTGCGCGGTGACCTTCTCGATGGTGACGTTGATCTCCCGCACCTGGTGCGTGGGCGCGTCGACCAGCTCGAGGGCGAGGCCCGCGCGACCCGGCGAGAGCCTCGTGGGGTCGTTGGCCGGACTGCACGCAACTGACAACACGAGCGCGCCGATACAGAGGGTAGACAAGCGAACCATGGAGGCTCCTTCGTTGATGGGGAGCCGGTCGCGTGTGCAGGGTTGATGCCGCGTCGTGTTTCAGCGGCTTGCGGCGTCAAGCAGGCCTGATCTGGCTCATGCGCACTCCAGTTCTCTGGTGCAACCTCGCGCCTGTTCACTGCAGTTCACACCCTCACCCCGACCCTGTCCTGAAAGTCTCGCCCGGTGCTCGGATCGGCCCCTCACCCTGACCCTCTCCCCGCTGCGCAGGGAGAGGGAACCACTTTCGTCCCTCGTGCTCGGCACTGCCGGTGGAGTCTCTCCCCGCTGCGCCGCAGGGAGAGGGAGAAACTCAGCGCGCGAGCGCCTTGATCGCCGCGACGCGCTTCTTCACCAGACCACCGAGCTTGAGCAGCACGCCGATCCCGCCGCCGCGCCCGCGCGCGATCAGCGCGTCGACGAACTGGGTGAGCTCGGGGTTGGCGGGGATCCACCACGGGTCGGGCGCCTTGCCCGCGTCGACGATCACCGTGCGCGGCCGGGTGAACACGCCGTAGCTGTGCGCGCTGGCGGCGACGCCGGGGCCCGTCTCCTTCACCCCGGTCCACGGCACGTCCGCGAGGATGCCGGCGAAGCCGTGGTTGTTCACGTAGCCGACGCCGACGTCCATGCGCCGCACCAGCGCCGCGCCCTTCGCCAGATCACTCGTCCACACCGAGCCGTTGAGGCCGTAGCGGGAGTCGTTGGCGCGCCTCAAGCCGTCCTCTGCGTCCTTCACGCGCACCACCGCGATCACCGGGCCGAAGGTCTCGTCGCGCACCACGTCCATGTCGTCGGTGCAGCGATCGAGCACGGTGGCCTGGAAGCCCAGCCCCGGGCCCACGCGCGCGCCCCCGGCGGTGACCTTCGCGCCGTTCGCCTTCGCCTGCTCCACGTGCTTCTCGACGATCGCCAGCTGCGCCTCGTTCTGCAGCGGACCTAAGTCACTCTCGTTGTCGCCGGTGGACACGCGCAGCTTCGAGACCACCTTGCTCAGGGTCTCCACGAAGCGGTCCGCGATGGCCTCCTCGACGTACACCCGCTCGATGGCCGCGCAGTTCTGACCGCAGTTGTGCATCGCCCACTGCGCCACGCCGAGGGCGGTGCGCTCCACATCGCAGTCCGCCAGCACCAGCGCCGCGTCCTTGCCGCCCAGCTCGAGGGAGGTGGGAATGAGCCGCTCCGCCGCGCGCGCGGCGACCTTTCTGCCCGAGGGCACGGAACCGGTGAAGACGATCGCGTCGGCGGAGTCCACCAGCGCCTGGCCCACCTCGCCGCTGCCCTGCACCAGGCCCACCAGCCCCTTGGGGAACACCTCTGCGCAGATCGACGCGAGGAACGCGCCGGTGCGAGGGGTGTGCTCCGAGGGCTTGAGCACCACGCCGTTGCCGGAGAGCAGGGCGGGGAAGAGCGACTTCCAGAAATTCCCCAGCGGATAATTCCACGGCGCGATGACGCCGATCACCCCGCGCGGCACCGCCTCGGTGACGCCCTTCTTCCCGGGGAAGTCGAGCATCGACAACCGCACCTTCGAGGGCGCCAGCGCCCCCTTCGCCACCGCGATGGCCGTCTCGATGTACGGCTGCAGCGAGGTGAGCTCGCTGGCCTTGCACTCGGTGAGGGAGCGGCCCGTCTCCTGCGACATCACCTGCGCGGCCTCGTCGGCCTTCGCCAGCACCGCTTGCCCCAGCCTGCGCACCGAGTCGGCGCGAGACGCGAGCGGGAGCGCGCCCCAGGCGACCTGTGCGGAGCGGGCGGCTGCGACGGCGGCCCGAACGTCTTCGGGTGAAGAGCTCTCCACCGGGGCGAGGGCCTTCAGGTCGGCAGGGTTGATGCTTCCGGGGGCGTGGGCAGTCATGGCCCGGACACTGTGCAGAAGCGAGGGCTGCGCTCAAGACCAAGGCGCGGCAGATTGAGGGGAACTGCTGCCTCGAGGACTCAGGGAGCCAGGCGGTCGCACGGCCGTGCTCGTTCCAAGGAGCCCCTCATCGCGGGTCTTCTGTCACTCGCTGACTCGAGCGATGAGCAAGTCGCTCCAGGAGATAAGGAGGCTGGGCCGCTCTCCTGGACTCATTGTCGCGAGTGCACGATATAGGCAAAGATTCATGGCCATCATGCATCTCTGGCAACATCGCGGGGAGAGGCGTGTCGGGCCACGCGCTCGGCACTGTTTTCGAGGCGAGCAGCGCCAACTGTGTGGTGTTGCGGATACTGCCACAAAGCCTCGCCGCCGAGGCGATCCGCTCCCACCTCGCCGTTCATCGCTCGGACGCCACCGATCCGCACGAGGAGCACGGAACTTCGTGGCAGTATCCGCAACACCGCGGCCCCCACCAGGTCCCGTGAGCATCCTCGTTCCGCCGAGAGGGCCTGCGCGTCACGAGCAACGGGGCAAACAGAGCACTCACCGCGTTCCTCACGGCCTTGGCGCGTCTCATGTCTGGATATGGGCCGAGGTGTGGCGGAAGGGGCGTGGGACACGGAGTAAGAAGGCACCGTGCCCTGCCGGTTCTTCCTGCTCGCGTTGCCCCTCCTCGCGAGTTGCGTTTGCCGGGCCACCGGAATTGGCGAGGCCGAGCCGGCGCGCCTCGTCGCTTCGCCCACTGAACTCGAATTTCCCGCCACCTGGTCGGGCGGCAGCGCACCGCCACCGTCGAGATCAGCAACGTCGGCGGAGTGGCCGCCCAGGCCTTCGTCTCCCTCGGCGAGCCCTTCGCCGTCGAGCCCGTGCAGCTCGAGCTCGCCCGCGGCGCCACCCGATCGCTCGTGGTGACTTTCACGCCGACCGCCGCTGGCTCCTTTGCGACGGTGCTCCACCTCGGCGCCGTCGACCTCGACGTGCGTGGGGAAGGCCTCGAGGCACCGAGCTGCAGCGCGCCGACCTGGTCCGATGCCTCGTTCGACTTCGCCGCGGGCCAGTGCGTGGTGACGCACGAGGCCGACGGCGCATCGTGTGAGTCGAGCTGCGTCGCCGCGGGCGCCTGCGCGTCTGGCGTGTGCATCGGCCAGTTCGAGGGCTGCGACGATCGCGACGCGTGCACCGTCGACGCCTGCTCAGAAGCCACCGGCTGCAGCCACTCCCCGCGCGCGTGCCCAC
>VFKJ01000864.1 GCA_009885595.1 Myxococcales bacterium
CTACCTCGGCAGCTTCGCGGCGGCGTGCGCGCTGTTCGACCGGCCGCGGCGCGCCGAAGCGCTCGGGCTGCTGCTGGCCTCCTTCGCCTGGCTTTGGGTCTACACCCAGCTCCTGCAGCCGGCGCTCGCGGGAAGGGCACCGAGCTACCTCGCGTTCTGGAGCGACTTCGGGAGCACGCCCGGCGAGCTCCTCCGCGGCATGGGCTCGCGCCCCGTGGCGGTGCTGACCCGGCTCTTCACCTCGGGGGCCTGGGGGTACTTCGCGCCGCTGCTCTTCCTGCCCTGGCTTTCCTGGCGCGCGGCGGCGGGCCTGCTGCCGACCACGTTTCTGCTGGGCACCGCGACCTACGAGCCGATGCACCGCTATCTGAGGTACTACCCGACGCCGCTGCTGGCCTTCGCGCTCTTCGGCGTGCTCGAGGTCATGCGGGAGAGGAAGACGCGGCCTTGGGGGGCGGCGGCCTCGGTGGCGCTGTGGCTCTTCCCGCTGGTGAGCTTCGGCTACGCGAGGGTGACGTCGTTCGACGTCGCGCGCCTGCGTGAGGTGGCCACCGTGCGCGAGCGCATCGCCGCTGCGCCACGGGTGTGTGGGCAGACGCTGCTGTTCCCGCACCTCGGCTACCCCGCGCAGCTCGAACCCTTGTTCGAGATCTCCTGCGCCGAGGTGCCGGGCACCTGGGTGGTGGCAAGCGAACACTTCGACCCCTGGCCGCTGTCCGGGGAGGTGCTGAAGGCAGCGATCGTCCACTGGCGTGCCACGCGGCCCGTGACCGAGGTAGGACCCTTCTTGATCTTCGCCCCGCCGTGATCCTCTCGCGGCGGTCCCTCACCCAGGACGCCTGGCCCATGCTGCGCGCACTCCCCCTCCTGCTGCTGGTCTGCCTCGGGTGCGGGAGGACGCAGCCGGTTCGCCATTCGACCGACGGCGGCGACTTCGACGACTGGGCCGCCCGCGGCGAAGACGGTGGCGTCGCCTGCGTCGATGGCCGGTTGTCGCTGTTGCCCGCGCGACCGGTGGTGATGCTGGTGCTCGATCGCTCGAGCTCGATGAGCCAGAGCTTTCCCGGCACCGGCACCTCGAAGTGGAGCGCCCTGCGCGGGGCCCTGCATCAGGCCTTGCCTCCCTGGGGCTCGAGCATGGAGCTGGGCGCGCTCATCTTTCCCTCGGTCCAGGCCGCGGCCTGCACGGTCGGCACCGCGCCCGACGTCCAGCCGGCGCTCGAGAACGTGGGCGCGGTGCTGGCCAGGATCGACTCCACCTCGCCCAGCGGCTCGACGCCCACGGCGATCGCGCTCGAGCGGGCGGGCGCGTCCCTCTCGTCACGCCGCACCGCCGGCTCGGCGAAGGCCCTGGTGCTGGCGACGGACGGAGCCCCTGACTGCAATGGCGCGCTCGACCCGCGCACCTGCGTCTGCGTCGGCGGCAACGGCCCCTGCACGGCGGTGCGCTGCCTCGACGACACCCGCAGCCTCGAGCGGCTCACCACCCTGGCGGCCTCCGGCATTCCCACCTGGGTGGTCGGGCTCCGCGGCGTCAACGACGCGGTGTTCGTGGGCGTGCTCAACCGCATGGCGGACGCCGGTGGCCGGCCCCAGGTGGGCGGCGCGCAGCGCTTCTACAGCGCGTCCTCACAACAGGAAGTGGAGAGCGCGCTGACGACCATTCGCCAGCAGGTGGGCCGCTGCCGCTACCTCACGCCCTCGGTGCCCGACGTGGGCGGGACGATCGAGCTGCGCCTCGACGGCACCTTCCTTCCGTACGACGGCGCGCGCTTTGGCGGGTGGACGTGGATCGACACCGGCAACGGCGAGCTCGAGCTCAACGGCGAGGCGTGCACGCGCTCGGAGTCGCTGCCGCTCGAGGCGCTGGAGGTGGTGGTCAAGTGCGCGCCGTGACGCGCCGACTATCGCAAGCTCTGGGCCTTGCTCACGGGGTCGAACGGCACCGGCGTGAGGGTGTGATGGCTCAGGTGTTCCGAGACCGCGTTCACCAGCACGGCCTCGTCGTGGCTCTTCGCGATGACGCCGTCAGCGCAGGTCGGCTCGACGAACACTTGCGCGTCCTCGGGAGTCTCGGTGTGGAGCAGCACCACCACGTCACGACCGAACGCCTTGCGCA
>VFKJ01000894.1 GCA_009885595.1 Myxococcales bacterium
CGACCCAGACCGCGGCGGTGACGTCGCCTGAGGGCGTCCAGTCGACATCGGCCCACGTTTCGCTCCACGGCGAGCCGGCGTCGGCGAGGCCAATGCCCGCGTCGGTGCGGGGGCCGCCGTCCGTCGCGGCCCCTGCATCGATGAAGGTGGAGCCGCCATCGTCAGGGTCGATGCTGGCGTCGGCTCCGGAGAGGAAGAGGGCGACGGCCACGAGGAGAGGGGACATGTGTGAGTGACTCCGAGCCGCGCGTCGGGCCTCGCGCGGCCATGAAGGGTTCGAGTCTGACGGGTTTCAGGCTGGAATTCGAGGGGGCGTCAGGCGAGCCCGGCGGCCTTGAGCTGCTCGATTGTCAAGCCACCCCGCCCGCCCATCATGCGCGCCACGTACTTGCCGATGATGTCGGCCTCGAGGTTGACGCGCGCGCCCGGCTGCTTCTTGCCCAGGGAGGTGCGCTGCTGCGTCTCGGGGATGAGCATCACCCCGAAGCTGTCGGGGCCGACGGTGGTGAGCGTCAGGGAGACCCCGTCGATGCACACCGAGCCCTTCTCCACGAAGAAGGGCGCCAGCTCGTGGGGCAGGGAAAAGCGCATCACCCACGAGCCGCCTTCCGGCCGGGTCTCGAGCACCGTGCCCACGCCGTCCACGTGGCCCTGCACCCAGTGACCGCCGAGGCGATCGCCCATGCGCAGCGCGCGCTCGAGGTTGACGCGGGTGCCGGGCACCCACTCGCCCAGGGTGGTGCGGCGCAGGGTCTCGGGGGCGGCCTGCACCTTGAAGCTCTGCCCGCGGAACTCGACCACCGTGAGGCAGACGCCGTCGCAGGCGATCGACTCGCCCAGCTGGAAGTCGCCGGGGAAGCCGGAGGAGATCCACAGATCGGTGACCGGCCCGCTGGCGAGCCGCTCGACGGTGCCCAGATCGCTGACGAGCCCCGTGAACATCAGCTCACTTCTTCTTCTTCTTCGCGGGAGCCTTCTTCTTCTTCGTGGCGTTCTCGATCGCCTCGACGAACTCGACGATGCGGCTGTCGGCCTTGCGCAGGCGGCGCGAGAGCATGCGGCAGATGTTCTGCAGGATGATCACGTAGGCGAAGTTGTCCGACTTGTAGACGTTCCACAGCTCGGGGTTGGTGAGCGAGTAGGTGACGGCCTTCTTGCGCACCACGCAGGTGGCGCTGCGCGGCTGCAGCTCGACCAGCGCCATCTCGCCGAAGCACTCGCCGGGGCCCAGCTTGACGATCGACTGGTTGTTGCCGGTGGCGGAGCGGCGCAGCACCTCGACCTCGCCCTCGCGGATCACGTACAGGGTGCGGCCCATCTCGCCTTCGTTGCAGATGTGCTCACCGACGTCCCACCGGCGCTCCTCGAGGAACTCGAAGAGGATCTCCAGGCTCGAGCCCTTGAGATCGAGAAAGACCGGCACGCTGCGGAGGAAGGTGGCAATCGACGCGTCGCGCTTCGTAATCATGGCGCGAAAGGAATCACTTACCCCGCGAGAGTGCCAGCGCCAAAGAGACGCAGCGCGTTCTGCCCCAGCAGGCCGGCCTCGAGGTCTTCACGGAACTTCAGGCTCACCAGGTGCTTCACCTCGCGGTCCCACGCGTAGGGCAAGTTGGGGAAGTCGGTGCCGTAGAGGATGCGCTCGGGGCGCACCTCGAAGATGCGGCGCGGGACCTCGAGGGCGAAGTAGTTGGCGGCGACCATGGTGGTGTCGAGCCACAACGAGTCGTGCTGCTCGAGCAGGCGGGTGTAGGCGTCGAACTCGTCCGCGCCCAGGTGAGGCACGCAGAGCTTGAGCTTCGGGTACTGGAGCAGCACGCGCTCGACCCGCTCGGCGCCGCACAGCGCGTAGACGTCGCACTTGTAGGCGGGGGAAGACGGCTCGCGGCCGGCGTGCATCACCAGCGGCACGTTCGCCTCGAGGCAGGCCTCGTAGATCTCGTGCAACTCCGGGGCGTCGGCGGCGAAGCACTGCACGTGGCAGTGCAGCTTCACCCCGCGCAGTCCGCTCGCGAAGGCGTCGCGGAGAATCTGCGCGGCGCCCGGCTCGCCCGGGAGCACGGTGGCGAGGCCAATGACCCGCGCATCCTGGGCGGCGATCTTCGCCATGTACTCGTTGAGGCCGCGCGCCATGCCGGGCTTGTGCGAATAGTGCAGCGCCACCACCTGGCTCACGCCGCGCGAGAAGAGGAACTCGAGCGCCTCGGGCGTCTTGAGCTTGTAGCGAACGGGCCAGCCGTAAGTGTCGAACCACTTCCAGATCGCCTCGAACGTCTGGTCGGGGAAGAGGTGCACGTGCGCGTCGACCACGGGGGGCAGCGAGAGCGGGAGCCGTGGCCCCTCGGCGTCGTGGAGCGCGGGGAGCGGCAACTTCATCCCTGGCGCGGCGCGGGGCGCAGCCAGGCAGCACAGCGGGCCCGCGGTCACGTCGAGGCAGTCCGGCGTCAATCGCGGTGGCGAGGGCGACACCCGGGCACCATGCCGATCTCCGCCTCGCGTCGCAACGAGGCCCGTGCTTCAGACGCAGCCGGACTGCTCTGGCAGAATCCAGGCCAGCACACATTCGCGCAGCCGCGCCAGGGTGACGGGCTTGGTGAGGAACTCGCTGGCGCCTGCCTCGAGCGCCTGTTCCCTCGCCTCTGGGCCCGACTCGCTCGTCAGGAGGATCACGGGCAGCGACGCGTGCACCGGGCCCTGCCGGAGCTGCCGGATGAACTCGAGGCCATCCATCCCTGGCATGCGCAGGTCGGCGATCACCAGCGAAAGGCCCCCACCCTGGGCGAGGGACAACCCGTCCCGACCGGTGCCCGCTTCGACGAGGCGGATCTTCATCCCGGACAGGTACACGCTGACCAGGTACCGAATGGTGGGGCTGTCGTCGATGATCAGGACCGTCTGCAAGAGAACCCCTTCTTGAGTGCTGCTCGCTCGGAGCCGCGCGCCCAAGAAACGGTTCTTCTTTAATCAATAAGACATGCCACCACCTTGTGCGCTCAGGCTCCCGGCGGCCCTGGGCGGCGAAGCACCGCCACCCGATGGAGGTGCGCCCTCACCCGCGCCAGCAAGTCGGCGGGTTCGAAGGGCTTGCGGAGGAAGTCGTCTCCGCCCACGGCCAGGCCGCGGGCGCGCTCTTCCGCTGAGCACGACGCGGACAGGAAGATGAACGGGAGCGCCTGGAGTTCCTGCCGCTCCCGCACTCGGGCACAGAGTTCGAAGCCGTCCAAAGACCCCATGCGGACGTCTGAGATGATCAGATCGGGTTTCATCTGCTCGAGGGTCTCCAGGGCCTCCTCCCCCGAGCGGCAGGTGACGACCCGGAAACCCTCAGCCTCGAGGCGCAGCGAGACGAGCTTCAGGCCAACCGGGGAGTCGTCGACGACGAGCACGGTGGCGCCGCGAGTCGCGTCGAAGGAGATCGTCGCCTCGTCGCCGGCCAGGGGCGGCGCGACCAGCACCCGGGAGCGGCCGGTCTGGTGGTCCGTGTCACCGGCCAGCGAGCCGGCGATGGCCCGCACCAGGGAGTCTTCCCGCTTGTCCAGGGACTCCAGCAGGCTGCGCGTTCTCTCCAGTTGTTCCGGGAAGTGCTCCCGGACCCAGGCGCCGATCGCGTACTCATCGAAGAGGGTGTTGCCCGCCGCCTCCTCGATGGCGAGGGCCAGGTCTCGCGCGGTGGCGAAGCGGGCGTTCCGGTTTCTCTCCAGCGCCTTCATCGTCACCGCGGCCAACGCGGGCGGGAGGTCGGGCACGATGCTGAGGGGCGAGGGCGCCTGCTCCAACACCACGCGGCGCATGGCCGCGGAGGGGTCGGCGGCCGCGAACAGCCGGAGCCCGGTGAGCAGCTCGTGAAGAATGATGCCCACGCTGAAGACGTCGCAGCGGCCGTCGAGCTCTTCGCCCGTGATCTGCTCGGGAGCCATGTACCCCACGCTGCCCTTCACGCTGCCCACCGAGGTCTCGGTCACCGAGCCGGCGACCTTGGCGATCCCGAAGTCGATGATCTTCACCGTGCCGCTGTGGCTGAGCATCACGTTGCGCGGGGTCACGTCGCGGTGGATGACGGGCCGCGGCACGCCCGATGGGTCGACGAAGGTATGCGCGTAGTGGAGGGCCAAGCCCAGATCGCGGACCACCCGGAGCGCCAGCCCCCGGGGTACGGGCTGCCCCATGCGCTGGGCACGCTTGATGGCTTTCACCAGGTCGATGCCATGGATGAACTCCATCGAGAGAAACAGCTGCTCGTCGATCTGACCGAACTCGAAGACCTGGGCGATGTTCGAGTGGGAGAGCGAGGCCGTGACCCGCGCCTCGGTCTCGAACATGGCCGCGAACTTCGGGTCGTCCTGGAGGTCGGGGAGGATGCGCTTGACCACCACGAACTTCCTGAACCCGCCGGGGCCGGCGATGCAGGCGAGGTGGACTTCGGCCATGCCGCCCACCGACAGCAGCGTGATGAACTCGTACTTCCCGAAGTGGTGGGAACTCGTCACGGCATCCCTCGCAGCGGCGGTGGTGAGGTGGCCTCGGGTATCGCGGTCTGCCCGGGGGCCCGGGGGGGCGCGGCGCATTGTGACCGATCACCGGCGAACATAGGGAACCTCGCAGGCCTCACAGCCCCAGATGCGCGCGTGCATCCAGCACCCCACGCAGAAACCAAGGGCCGCTTCCAGCCAGGTCAGGCCGAAGCAGATCGCCACGACCACGGCCATGGACTGAGGAGTGGCGCCCCCCAGCCTCATCGCCAAGCACACCGCCGCCAGAGACGCTCCGAGCAGCCAGGCGAAGCGCTTGGGTGCGGTCGGTTTCCAAAGAGGGCGCAGGCCCATCGTCAGCGCGGTCCCCAACAGGCCCGTGGGGCTCAACGGGGTCAGGCCCGTCGCCGCGGCAAGGCCCATGTCGAGGAGCACGAAGGGCCCCACGTAGAGGACCGGGTCCAGCTCCGGCCGCGTCAACAGCAGGGCGATGGTGGTCACCGACACCACGTTGAGCAGCCCCGCCCTCGCGCGCGTCGCCGTCTCGTTGATGCGGGCCCCCGCGTGGCCCTCGACGGCCTGGCCCAACGCCCACCAGGGCTGATTGAAGAAGGTGTGGCGTGACAGTTGCGGGGGCTGCAGATCAGGGGTCATTTGCGGCTCCGATTCCGTTCCGTGGTGAGGCTCGGGGTGATGGCTTTCGACCATACCCAGAGCTGTTCACCCAGCGAGGTTGGTGAAAGGGCGAAGTCAGCAGCGCCCAGCTTGAGCGCCTCGGCAGGCATTCCGTAGACCACGCAGCTGGCTCGGTCCTGGACGACGGTGAACCCCCCGGCTTTCCGAATCGCCAGAAGCCCCTGCGCCCCGTCGCTGCCCATGCCGGTCATCACCACGCCGCACAGAGCGAAGCCCTGGAGGCGCGCTGCGCTCTCGAAGAGCACGTCCACCGACGGGCAGGGGCCCCTGGCTGAGCGGGGCCGGGAAAGGAAGACCGCGCCCTGACCCAGTTGGGTGTTGCCGCCGCTGGGGACCACGTACACCCGAGATGGCTGCGGGAACGTCCCGGGGGCTGCCACCCCGACGGGCTGGGGCAGTTGATCGCCCAGCCAACTCGCGAAGGTCGCGTCGTAGTCGTCGGGCATGTGCTGGACCACGAGCACTGGCGCCGGGAAGTCACCGCCGAGAACCGTGAGCAACTCTACCAGCGCGGGGGGGCCCCCGGTCGAGGTCCCCACCAGGACCAGTGGCCGCAATTCTCCGGTCCCGGTCCTGGCCGCGGTCGCGGGGCGCGCCACCGGAGGCCTGGGCTGGGTGGCGAGGAAGGGAGTGGAGCGTTGGGAGACGAGCTGCAACTGGGCCATCAGGCGCAGCGCGGTGGCCACCTGGACCGGCGTCGATTCCGCCGTGAGGGTCTCCGTCGCGCCCGCCGCCATGCTCTCCACGCCCAGTCGCGCGGTCCGGGTGAGGGCCACCACGGGGATGCTCACCTTGCCCAGCACCGCGGTCATGAGCTGAACCTGGGCTGTGGTCTCCGCGAAGAGGAGCACGCACTGGGGCCCCCGGTCGCGGCACATCCTCACGGCCGACAACGGCTCCGAGGCGCGACCCAGGACCATGACCTCGCCCTCCCGCTCCAACTGGTCGAGGAGCGGCGAGGCGAGCGTCGGCTCGCGACCCAGGGCCACGATGGGAACGGGCTCCTTAGCCACTGGTCGCTGCTTTCCCGAGACTGTCGGCGATCGCCTCGAGCAGGGTCTCCTGGTCGAACTGACCCTTGACCACGTAGGCATTGGCTCCGGCCGCCAGCGCCCGCCGCCGCGTCTCCTCGGACATCACCGACGTCACCAGAATCAAGGGCACCGCCATCAACGCCTCCTCGGCTCGCATCGCGCGCACCAGGCCCAGACCGTCGAGGTTGGGCATCTCGTAGTCCGAGACCACCACGTCGTAGGAACTGCTGCGCAGCGCCGCCAGCGCCTCGAGGCCGTCGCGCGCGAGGTCCACCCGGAAGCCGGCGCGCTCGAGGATGTGGCGCTCGAGGGTGCGGGTGGTGATGGAGTCGTCCACCACGAGGACCCGCGCGACCCGGGCTGGCGCGGCCTCCCGGACCGGGGCGTCGAAGGCGCTGGTGCGCGACAGCGCGCGCGGATTGAGCACGATCACCACCTCGCCCGATTCGGCCAACGTGCTCCCGATCACCCCGTGGATGTGGCGCAGCGGCGGCCCCAAGGGCCGCACCGAGACCTCCTCCTCTCCCAGGATCTCATCCACCAGCAGCGCCAGCGGCGCCCCATCGGTCCGCACCCGGACCACCGTCAGCTTGCCGTCTGCGGCGCCGCGGGCGTTCCACTGGTCGAGTTCGTGCACCAGCACCCCGCTGCCTCCGACCGTCACGAAGCGCTGGCCTCCCACGTCGAAGAAGGTCTCCTTGCTCACCCGGGCCGTGACCTCCACGCCCGAGAGCGGGAGCGCCAACGTCTCCTTGCCCAAGCGGACGAAGAGCACCCGCGTGGACAGGGCCGAGACGGGGATCGAGAGGCGGAAGGTGGTGCCCCGGCCCGGCTCGCTGGACATGGCCACCGAGCCGCCGAGCGCCTTGACCGCCCCGGCTACCACGTCCATTCCCGTGCCCCGACCGGACACCTCGGTGACCTGCTCGCGCGTGGTGAAGCCGGGCGCAGCCAGGAGAGAAAAGACCTCGCCTGGCTGGAGCCGGGCCGCCGCCTCCTCGCCAAGGAGGCCCAGGGCGACTCCCCGGGCGGCCACCTGCCGGGTGTCGACGCCCCGGCCGTTGTCCTCGACCGAGACCTCGATCACCTCGCCCAGGGAAACCACGCGCACCACCAGCCGCGCCGGACCGAGCTTTCCGGCTCCAGCGCGCTCTGCCTCAGGCTCAAGCCCGTGATCGACCGCGTTGCGGACCAGGTGGAGAAGTGGTGCGCGCAGTTCGTCGAGCACCCGACGGTCGACGAACACTCCGCCGCCGACCAGAGAGAACTGCACGTCCTTGCCGGTGCGGGCTGAGGCGTCCATCGCGGAGAGTCGCAACGGCTCCTCCAGCGATCCGACGGACACCGTGCGCATCCCCTGGAGCATCGACTCGGCGCCGGCCACCGAGCGGGTCATCGTACGAGATGACTCGCGAGCGGAGGCCGCTTCGCGCTGGAGTTGCTTGACCAGGGCCTCGAACTCCTCCAACTCGGAAGCGCCCAGCGGCGCGAGGAGCGCCTTGCGATGCAGCGCCGCCGCAGAGTCCGCGGAGCGCCGGAGTCGCTCCGCGCGGAAGCGGCTCTCGGTGCGCTCCCCAGCAAGGGCCGAGAGCGGGGCCACCAGCCCCTCCAGCGTACGCACTCTGACCCGCACGGACTCGCGCACCGCGGGGCCGGCCCCGGGCGACGAGGGTGGCGGCGCCGGGTTCGGGCGTCTCGGGGGAGGGGGGGCGGTCGACACGGGGGGAGGGGCAGCCCCGGCGCGCAATTCCAACAGGATCGCCGTGGGGTCGTCGTCTTCCTCGCGCAGGGCCGCGGCGACCCAGGCGATGGCCCGGGTCACCTTGCGCACCCGCTCACCCACGGGCGCAGCGCCCACCAGGACGTTCTCCGCCTCGTGCGCCACCCGGGCGATGGGCTCAAACCCGATCCCGGCCGCGCCCCCCTTGATGGTGTGCAGCCGTCGCGCCAGATCGTGCACGATCGGGCCGGCGAGCGCCCCGCTGGCCTGCTCGAGTTGACCCAGGCCGCGGACGAGGCCATCGATGTTCTCTTTCGTCTCGTCACGAAAGAGGTCGACGACCTCCAGCGGCAGTCCGTCGGCGAGCTTCACGTCAGACCGTGTGCCGGGCGACCAGCTGCTTCATCTGGCTGGCGAGGTTGGTGAGGTCTCGAGCGGCCCGCTCCGTGCTCCGGGTGGCGTCCACGCCGCTGCGCATCGTCAACTCGATGTTCTTCATCGCCACCGAGACCTGGTCCACGCCCAGCGCCTGTTGGCGGGAGAGCGCCGCGATCTGCCGGGCCGACTGCACCGATTCCTCGATGATCTGCGCCAGCTGCTGAAGCGTCACGCCCGTCTGCTGGGCCACCTTGAGCCCCGACTCGGCCTGCTTGGTGCCCTCCTCGGTCACCATCACCGCGGTGTTGGTCGCCCGCTGGATCTCCGCGATGATCGTCCTCACCTGCCGCGTCGCCTGCTTGGACTGCTCTGCGAGGCTGCGGACTTCCCCAGCCACCACTGCGAAGCCGCGGCCCTGCTCCCCGGCCTTGGCCGCCTCGATGGCCGCGTTGATCGCCAGCAGGTTGGACTGCTCCGCCAGTTCGCTCACGGTGCCGACGATCTCGCCGATCTGCTGCACCTTCTCGGACAGCCCGAGGATGTTCCGGGCGATGCCGTCGACCCGGTCCTTGAGGTTGGTGATGCCTTCGACGGTGGCGCTGACTGCGGCGAGGCCTTCCTCGTAGGACCGCTTGGATTGCTCGGTGGTGCCGATGACGGCCTGGGCCCGCTCGGCGGCCTGCTCCGCGGTCTGGCGGACCTCTTCCACGGTGGTGGTGATCTCCGAAACCGCCGAGGCCTGCTCCGCGGCAGCGGTGCTCTGCTGCGCGGCGGCGGTCAGCAACTGGGCGCTCGCGCCCGAGGTCTGCTCGGTCGCGCCCGCCACCTGCGTGCTGAGGGCGTGCAGGCTCTCCACCATGGCGTCCAGTTGCCTGCCCAGCTGCGCGACCTCGCCAGTGTTCTGACTCCCCGCCCCCAAGCGGACCACCAGGTTCCCCTGGGCAATCTTCTCCGCGAAGAGGGTGAAGGTGTGCAGGGCCTCCTGCAGCACGCGGCGCTTCTCCCGCTCGCTGCGCTCCTGGTTCTCCAGTCGGCGGACCACGGTGGTCCGGACTGAGACGGCGGCGACCACGGCCATCAACTCGCCGGCGGCGATGGTGGCGAGAAAGAAGAGGGCGAAGCGGCCCTCGACCCACTCCTTGACGAACAGAGAGGCCACGGGGGGGAAGACCAGCCCGACGACGAGCCCGGCGATGCCAAAGCCCAGATAGAGGCCCCCGCCGGACTTCTGGCTGGAACTCGGTGCGGTGTCGGCGTCGATGGTCATGGAGGGGTCCGTGGCGAAGAGGTGAGGCGAACGATTTCAACGAGGAGTCGGGAGATGCTCAGCCGGCAGACTCCAGCGGGGCTGATGCTGTCGATCATGTGGCGAGCGCGCTCGGGCACCCCGGGAGGCAGGAGGTCGCTTCCCGTCGACCAGTCCTTCTCCAACCCTTCCAGCTCGGGTACGCCGAGGGCGAAGGGCTCCCCACCCACCTCGACCAGGAGGCCGAAGCGAAGGGGGCCGGTGCTCGCCTCGCCGGTCAGGGCCCCGAGGTCGACCACGGTCAGCACGTGACCGTGGTCGTGCGTCAGGCCGGCCACCCAGCCAGGAGCCTGGGGAATGCGGGCGACGCGCCGGAGGGGCGACACGGCCGACAGCTCGCCCAGTCGAACGGCGTAGCGGGCGGCACCCAGGCGGGTCACGAGCAGTTCGCCCTGACTCAGGAGCGCCTTGTCGAGGAGGGGCCGAGCCAGGGCGGCAGCTCGCCGTTTGAACAGGAGGCGGTCCTGGTCAGTGAGGGGGATCTCCTTCATCGGCGCGCCTCGCGCGGCAGGCCCAGCATGTGGGTCAGCGTCGTCACGAGGTCTGCGACGGTGAGGCCCCCGCCCCCGACGACTGGTTCGAGCGCGGGCTTCTCGTCGAGCGCGCCGAGGGCCCGCCGGTAGGAGTCCTCTGCCTGCGCCCGGGCGCCGCCCGTGTCGAGGATCGACCCGAGCAGGTAGTGGGCCATGGCGAGATCAGGCCGGGCAGAGGCGACCAGCGCGAGCTCGTCGGCCGCTTCGTCCCGCCGGTCTTCTTCCAGGAGGATCAGCGCCGAGAGGATCTTCAGCTCGTCGCGCTCGCCGTGCGTGCGCAGCAGCAGCGCGGACGCGGCCCGGGCTTCAACCAACCGCCCTCGATCGGCCAGCCCACAGGCGTGAGCGAGCCCCACCACCAGCGCGTCACCGACCTGGGCCGGCGCGGGGGGGCGCGCGCGCGGGGCCGGCGCACTCGCAGGAGGCGACCGCAGCTGCGCTGCCGGCTTGGGCCGACTCGGTGCGGGCACGGCCGGGCGTGGGGCCGAAGGCGTCGCCCCGGCCGCCGCCATGGAGTTCCAGCCGCGAGGGACGTAGGGCTCGAGGTAGGCGTGTCGCTTGCGATAGATGACGCAGGCGCCGGGGTGGAGCACGTCGAAGTCGGGCAGCTTCGCCGCGGCAGATTCCACCGGGCCCAGGACGAGAATTCCCCCGGGCGCGACGGCCAGGGCCAGGCGGTTGACGGCCCGCTCGAATTGCTCCCCGTCGAAGTAGATGAGCACGTTCCGGCAAACGACCAAGTCGAAGGGCACGGGTTCCGGCGAGGGGTCCAGCAGGTTGTGCCGCCGGAAGGTCACCCGGTCCAGGAGCGTCGCGCGCGGCCGGAAGTGCGAGCCATTCTGGACGAAGTACCGCTCCCGTTGCTCTGCCAGCACCCCGCGAAAGGACCACTCCGAATAGCGGGCCTCCTGGGCGCCGGCCAGGGCGTCGGGGTTGATGTCGGTCGCGAGCACCGTCGCGGACGAGGGGGGCCTCGAAGTCAGGGCGCAGGCGTCATCGAGCACGGCACTGACCGTGAACGGCTCCTCACCGGTGGAGCACCCCGCACACCAGGCCCGGTAGGCAGCCACCGGGTGCTGGTCCCACTGCCACTGGATGAGCACGCGCAGCGCCGAGAACTGCTCCGAGTGGCGAAAGAAGTACGTCTCGGTGTTGGTGATGGATCCGACGAACTCGGCGAGCTTGCCGTCGGCGTGGAGGAACTGGGCGGCCGCCTCTTCCACGTCAGGTCTGACCCGCCCCAGCGCCTCGCTGAGGACGTCGAAGCGCGAGCCGCCGTAGTCCAGCCCGAAGCGGCTGCGGATCTTCTCGATCAGGTGGCCCAGCGCTCCGGGAATCCTCATGGGCTCGCTGCCGGGGACCGGCCTTCGATGAACTCGCGCACTTCGGGTCGGAGGAAGTCGTCGATGTCCAGCAGCGACACCAACCCTTCGGCCTGCATCAACCCGGTGACGAACCTGGGCCCGCCGGCCGTAGGGGGCAACGCGGTGGTCGGCCCGGAGATGAGCCCCACCAGGGATTCGACGCGAAGCGCGACCGGCCCGGACCGCGTGCGGACGATGAGGAGGAAGTCGGTCAGTCGGGGGCCGCGCAAGGGGAGTCCAAGCCGGTACGCAGGATCGACCACGGTGAGGATGTTGCCCCGCAGGTCGAGCACGCCGCACACCTCCCGCGGGCTCTCAGCGACCCGATCTACCCAGGGCATGGCGACTGCCTCTTCGATGGCCTCCAGGGGCAGTCCGTACGACTGCCCATCAATGGTGAAGGCGAAAATCCTGCGCATCAAGGCTCGACCTATCGCCAGAGAGCGTTCAACGGTGGAATCAAGGGTTCCCCCGAGAGCCTCCGCCACGGAAGAAGGGTTCGGCGTCGCCATTTTTTTTTCTGCTGAGCGGTGCGACCTGCTCACTCGCGTGCACACCTGAGCACTCGCCTCCTCAATTGTGGAAGGGCGGGCGCCTCACGTAAATCCATTGTCACTCGAAGGTAACCAACGGAGTGACCGCCATGTCGAAGCCCGCGCAGCACCTGCTCTCCTCGATGACCCTGGCGCTCCTGCTCCCTGCCGCGCTCGCGTGCGCGCCGGAGGCGAAAGACGACGACAGCTCGACGGCGCAGTCCGCGGCGAGCGCGCTGCAGCTCAACTACGCCCCGACGCAGTACGGGATCGATCGCATGTGGGATCAGCAGGGCCGCCAGCTCCTCGTTCCCAGCGGCGCGTACCTCATCGGGGCGAAGTCAGGCCCCGACAACCCGGACACGAACTTCTGGACCAAGGGCGGTTCGGCGACGCACATGACCAACTCCTACGGCCACCCCGGCCCCGCGTTCTCCATGAACACCGCCCGGGTGAACGCGACGACCATCGCCTTCAACATGAGCATCGGCCCGCTCCCGTTCGCCTTTCAGACGTTGAGCCTGAGCTTCGACTGGGACCAGACGCGCATCACGAAGTTCCGCTACTCCGGCGCGGGGTTCAGCGACGACTGCCGCCCGGGGTTCTTCGCCCAGACCGAGGCCTTCTTCGATGAGCTGCCGCAGTGCCACCTCGTCAGGAATGACCAGGGCGTGGTGGTCGCGCAGGTCGGGGCGGCCAAGGTGCGCCCGCCGTCTCCGTGGGTCGAGTTCGAGGGCAACTTCGACGGCAAGCTCCGCATCACTTTCAATTCGACGGGCGGCGGCCACTTCAACGGGTTCTTCAACCACAGCCACTCGCACGCCTTCGGGCTCGAGTTTGGCGACGACGCGCCCGCGCCCCAGGGAGCGGTCTACGCGGTGTCGGGCACCATCGAGCTCTTGCCCACGAGCTCGCAGCCTGTCGGCCCCCGCGCGCCGGGCGGCACCGACACGCTGAGCGCAGGCCAGACCCTCAGCGCCGGGCAGTCGCTCACGTCGGCCAATGGTCGCTACTCGGCCACCATGCAGGGTGACGGGAACTTCGTGGTCTACGACGGGACCAGCCCCACCTGGAGCACCCACACCGAGGGACGCGCTGGCGCGACGGCCGCCATGCAGAACGACGGCAACTTCGTGCTGTACCAGAATGGCACCATCGTCTTGTTTGCGACCGGCACGTCAGGCCGCGCGGGCGCGAGCTTGAAGCTGCAGGACGACGGGGTCCTGGCGGTGCTCTCCAATGGCGCCACCGCCTGGTCGTCGACGAACGCGAGCCCCACGCCCACCCCGCCGGCGCAGACGCCTCCGACGCCGTCGACGCCCACGGTGACGGGTACCTCGCTGAGCGCGGGTCAGACGCTGCAACCGGGTCAGTCGCTCTCGTCTGCCAACGGCCGCTTCGTGGCCACCATGCAGGGCGATGGCAACTTCGTGGTGTACGAGGCGACTCAGGCGGCGTGGTCCACCCGCACGGACGGGAAGCCGAACACCGTCGCGGTGATGCAGGCGGACGGCAACTTCGTGCTCTACCAGAACGGCACCCAGGTCTTGTTCGCGACCGGCACCCACGGCCGCGCCGGCGCAGCCCTCACGTTGCAGGATGACGGGGCGCTGCAGGTCGTCTTCCAGGGCAGCGTCGCGTGGTCTTCCTCGACGACGGGCGCGCCCGCGCCGACTCCGACTCCGACGCCCACGACGAGCGGCTCGACCGTGAGTCCGGACACGACGCTGAACTCCGGTGACGTCGTGGCTTCGCCCAACGGGCGGGTGCGCCTGACCATGCAGGGCGACGGCAACCTGGTGCTGACCAACGACGGGAACGTGACCTGGGCGACGGCCACCAACGGGCACCCCAACGCCAGGGCCGTGATGCAGGGCGACGGCAACTTCGTGCTCTACGAGAACACGTCTGTGCTGTGGCACACGGGCACCAACGGCCGCGCGGGTGCGCGCTTGCTGGTTCAGGACGATGGGAACCTGGTGATCGCCCAGGGCGCCCAGGTCGTCTGGACCCGGTAGGCGACTCAGCGCGCGTCGTAGCCGAGCATCAACATCGGGGTGACGGTGGTGAAGGCCTCGTCGCGCTTCACCTCGGCGCCGAAGGTGCCGGTGTTGGTGTCGAGATCGGCGCGGCCGACGACGCCGTTGGGGTGCACCAGCACCAGGGCGTCGAGGGCGAGGTTGAAGCCACCGCGCCGGAACGTGGGCGGCCCGCGCACCCGGCCGAAGCCGATGCCCAGGCGCACGTCGAAGCCCGGCTTGACGCCCACCGCCCAGGAGGTGATCAGCTGGCCCTGCCCGCTCGAGTTACCGCCGGTGGTGACGCCCGCCAGGGTCCCCAGGGCGAGCACCGGTCCACCGGCGAGGAAGAAGCGGTCGCCGAACATCAGCTCCGCGAGCGCCCCGAGGTAGCCGTAGATGAGGCCGGTCACCTTGATGCTGGCGCTCTCGCTGGTGATGGTGCCGCCGACGCCGATGCCGCCGGTGAAGCCGAGGACGCCGTAGAGCGAGAGCACGCTGCCCACCTGGTAGCCGGCGCGCCCCTCGAGGCCGAGGGTGAGCGCCGATTGCGGCACGTGCCAGCCGAGGTCCGCCGAGATGCCCCAGCGCACGCGCCCCCCGGGATCGATCGCGGGGGCGTCGGTCGGCTGCGCGAGGGCGCTCAGGGAGAGAAAGCAGAGGACGAAGACGAGTGCGCGCACAGGGTCTCGGGGTGAGGTGGATCGACTCTCGGGCTGACCTCCCCTCCGTTGCCGGAGCGGGGCGAAACGATCAGCTACTCGGCCGGCGCATTCAAGTTCGCCAACGCGGCCTCGGCCTCGTCCTGGCCGCAGTTTGTCGAGAAGAACAGCACCTTGCCTTTGCGCGACGAACGCTTGAGTCGCTCGAGCGGTTCAATCGCCCGGGTGTCGCCGAGCTCGCCCAGCCGCCTGGCTGCCTCGGCGCAGGCGCTGCAGTCGGGCGACTCCAGCGAGATCACGAAGGCGGAGACCAGGTCCACGCCGGGCACCCGGGCCTGGTCGAGGTAATGAACGGCGCCCCACTGGACCGTGGAAGCGGGCCCCGTAGCGAGATCCTCCACCTCGGCCAGCTGCCCACGCGGCAGCTTCGAGAGCGCTGCTCTCAGCACCTCCTCGTGGTCGCTCTTCACGTAGTCCTCGAGCAGACCCACCAGCGCGGCGTGGCGCAGGTCCTCGAGGGCGTCGCTGGGCACGCCTTTCACGAGCTCCCACTCGTCGCGGTGCCGCTTCGTCTGATGCAGCGCCTCGGCCTTGAGCAGCCGGTAGGCCGGCTCTGAGCGGCGCTTCGAGCCCTCGAGCAGCTCGAGCGCCGCGGCCGGCTGCCCGTCATCGAGGTGCTTGCCGGCCTGCGCCAGGGTCGAGTCGCGCGCGCCCACCAGCCAGCCCACCAACACCACGCCCGCGAGGGCCGCGACCGCGGCGAGCCGCAGCCGCCGATCGACCTGCGAGAGGCGCCCCATCAGCGCCAGGGCCCGCTTGACGAGCAGGCCCGCGTAAGGGCGCTCGCCCGCCTTCAGATCAGCTCCGCCAAACGGCGCGCCCTCGGCGCTCCACGCGCAACGGTAGAGCGGAAGGTCGGGGTTGCCCGGCACGCTCAGAGCCCCCCGGGGTTCGCTGGCGACGGCAGCGCGGTTCATCGAGAGCCAGATGGTCTGCGTGAACACCACCTCACCGGCGCCGGCAAGCTTGCCCGCTTCTGCGACGAGCTGAGCCGGCTCTCCGACGATCGAGTCACCCGAGACGATCACCTCGCCCTGGTGCACGGCGATCCCGACGCCCAGCTGGCGCTCGGCCGGGAGGGCGGCGTTGGCGCGCCACAGCCCGTCCTGAACGGCCCTGCCGAACTCCACCGCGCCCGTGGGGGACTCGAAGGTCGCGAACGCACGATCCTGCCAGCGGTGCACCAACTGGCCGCCGAGGCGCTTGAGCGGTGCCGACACCAGCCGCTGAAAGTCCGCGAGGAGCTGTGCGCTCTCCTCGCCCGACAACTTCGCGCTGAGCGCCTGGAAGCCCTTGAGGTCCACGTGCACGACGGCGAGGTTGCGCGCGCGGGTCAGCGAAGCGCTGGCGCCGGTGACCTGGCGGCTGGGGACGGTCGGCGAGAAGGGAGGAGCGGGGGGCGTGGAGGCGACCGGCGCAGGCGTGAGCTGAGTCGCGGTCGCCAGCGGTCGGGCCTCGAGCTTGCCGAGCGCAGCGACCAGCCCCTTCCCTCCGTCGGGTCGCTGGCTGGGCTCCTTGGAGAGGCAGGACATCACCAGCGCGAGCAGCGGACCCTGAGCCGCCAGCTGGGGCGCGACGGACACGAGCTCGGGCGGCTGCTGGGTGATGTGCTGCAAGAGAAAGTCGCGCGCGCTGGGCCCTGGAAAAGGGTGACGTCCCGCGAGCATTCGATAGGCGAGCACCCCGAAGGCGTAGACGTCGCTGCGGGCGTCCACGAGCCCCCCGGTGGCCTGCTCCGGCGCGAGGTATTCGGGGGTGCCCAGCACCAGGCCCGCCTGGGTCATCGCGGCGACGCCCTGCTCTTCCGCCAGCCTCGCGATCCCAAAGTCGAGGAGCCGGGCATGTTCACCTTCGGGCCCGACGGTGAGCAGCACGTTGTCGGGCTTGAGATCGCGGTGAATGATCCCCTGCGCGTGGATCGCCGCCAGCCCGTCGGCGATGTCCTTCATCACGGCCAGGGCGCGAGACACCTCGAGCGGCCCGCGGCGGACTTCGGCAGCGAGGTTCTCCCCCTCGACGAACTCCATCACCAGCACGTACGCGCCCTCGGCCTCACCAAAGTCGATCACCCGCACGATGGACGGGTGGTCCACCGTCGAGAGGAGCCGCGCCTCGCGCTTGAAGCGCTCGGTCATTCCCGGCTGCAGGCTCATGTCCTCGCGCAGCGTCTTGAGCGCCACCTTGCGCCCCAGCGAGATCTGCTCGGCGAGGTAGACGTCGCCCATTCCCCCGCGGCCCAGCAACTCGAGCACCTTGAACCGGCCCTGCAGGACCTCGGTGCCCGGGCGCAGCAGGCCGACCTTCAACGCGCCCGTGGCCTCGAGCGGTGCGGTGGGCGCAGGGTGGGCCTTGTCACTCATCGGGGCGCGCAGACTACCGCCGATTCGAACTGCGGGTGACGCCCAACCGCGGGTACGCTCCACGCCATGTGGGAGGCAGGGGCTGAGGTCCTGGAAGGCCGTTTTCGAATCGTGAGCACCCTCGCGCAGGGGGATCGCGGCGAGGGGTACGTCGCCGAGCAGCTGTCACTGGGCCGGCGGGTCACCTTGCGGGTCTTCAGGCCTCCGCCAGGAGAACGCTTCGAGGAGGAAGTGCGCCGCCTGGCCGCGGTGGAGCATTCGGCCGTGGTGAGGGTGATCGACTCCGGAAAGTCTGACGAGGTGCAGTTCCTCGTGAGCGAGCTGGTCGATGGCCCTCGCCTCTCCGACGAGCTCAAAGGCGAGCCGCTGCTGCCAGAGCGAGCGCTCGAGTTGCTCACGCAGATCGCCGAGGGGCTTTCGGCGATTCACGAAAAGGGCCTCGCGCACGGTGACCTGCGGGCCGCGACGGTGATGGTGGTGAAGGGCGCGCGCGGGGAGCAGGCGAAGCTCTGCGACTTCGGCCTGACCTCGCTCGCACCGGGCGGAACGCGCGCTGAAGCGGCGGCCGATCTGCCTGCGCTGGGGGCGCTCGCCTACCAGCTGCTGGCGGGAGTGCCGCCCGCGCGTCCTGCCAGGCCCCTGGCTGAGGCCGCGCCTCACCTGGCCGACCACCCGGGGTTGTGCTCGCTGGTGATGGAGTGCCTCGAGAAAGAGCGCCCGGGCTCTGCCCAGGAGCTGGCGAAGAAGCTGGCGAAGCTGCCCCGACCGGCCGAGCCGACGATCTTCCTCGAGACGATGCAGCGGCCCCCGCCCGTGCCGGTGAAGAGCGTCCCCGCGGCGCCGGAAGTTCCGCCTCCGCTCCCGAAGGCAGAGGTCGCTGCGCCGCCCGCGATCGCTCCCGCCCCGCCGCGCCCGTTGTTGGCCTCGGTGATGACGATGACCATGCCCGTAGAGGGGGCCCCC
>VFKJ01000170.1 GCA_009885595.1 Myxococcales bacterium
GTGGAAGGCGTGATCCTCGAGAGCGGCGAAGCGCTGCTGGCGCCGAGGGTGGTGATGGCGGCGGGCGCGTGGACCTCGGAGCTGGGCCGCGCGTCGGGTTTCCCGCTTCCCATCGAGCCTCGCCGGCGCCACCTGGCGATGCTGGTCTCGGACGCGGCGCCTGCTTCCGGCCCCGTGGTCTGGCGCGTGGGTGAAGAGGTCTATTTCCGGCCCGAGACCGGCGGCGTGCTCGCCAGTCCTTGCGACGAGCAGCCCTGGGCTGCGTGCATTCCACCCACCGAGCCAGAGGTGCTGGTGCAGCTGGCCCAGCGGCTCTCGCGCCTCGCTCCGAAGTTGGGTCAGGCTTCCGTGCGCAGCGCCTGGGCCTGCCTGCGCTCCTTCGCGCCCGACGGTGGGCTGGTGGCCGGAGTCGATCCCCGCCTCGAGGGGCTCACCTGGGTCGCCGGGCTGGGAGGCCGGGGCATGAGCTGCGGCCTGGGGCTGGGCGACGTCGCCGCCGCGGCCACGGTGGGCGAAGCGCACGAGCTGGCCGAGGTGCTCTCGCCCGCGCGCTTGCTCTCGACCTCCTGAGGCGTACCTTCTCCGAAATGAACTCCAACAACCCCTGGGACGCGCGGTACGCCGGTGACGCCTTCATGTACGGCACCGCGCCCAATGACTTCCTCCGCGAGCAGGTGGGCGCGCTGCCCGCGGGCGGCCGGGTGCTCTGTCTGGCCGAAGGAGAAGGCCGAAACGCCGTGTTCCTCGCAGAGCGCGGCTTCGTGGTGACCGGCGTCGATGCCTCCAAGGTGGGCCTGGAGAAGGCACAGCGGCTGGCGCAGCAGCGCGGCGTGAAGCTCGAGACCATCGTCGCCGACCTGCGCGAGTTCGACCTCGGGACCGCGCAGTGGGACGCGATCATCTCCATCTGGTGCCACGTCCCCCCCGACCTGCGCGCTGGGCTCCACCCGAAGATCGTGGCGGGCCTGAAGCCGGGCGGTGTGCTCCTGCTCGAGCACTACCACCCCAGGCAGCTCAGCTATGGCACCGGCGGACCTCCCGACGCGAAGCTGCTGGTGACGCGCTCGGACCTCGAGCGCGACTTTGCCGCGCTGACGGTGGTGCACGCCTTCGAGGGCGAGCGGGACATTCACGAAGGCAGCGGTCACGCAGGCAAGAGCTTCGTCACCCAGTTCCTCGCCCGGCGGTGACCGCGACCCGCGCACACTGCCTTTCCAGCGTGCGTTCCCCTTCACCGGGAATGGCAGGGGCCGTCCGGGCGGTTAACAACTCTGCATGTGGTCCTGGCGTTTCGCCCGCGTGGCGGGCATCGATATCCGCGTACACCTGAGCTTCGTGCTGGTGATCTTCCTCGGCGCCTTTCAGTGGGGCGGCCTGGGGGTTCGCGGGGCGCTCTTCGGCGCGGTGCTCACCCTGCTCACCTTCGCCTCGGTCACCTTGCACGAGCTGGGTCACTCGGTGGTCGCGCAGTACTTCGGCATCACCGTGAAGGACATCACCCTGTATCCCATCGGAGGGATCGCCCGGCTCGGCAGCCGCCCGAAGACGCCCGGTCAGGAGCTGCTCATCGCGCTCGCCGGACCCGCGGTGAACGTGGTGCTGGTGGGCGTGCTGGGGGCGCTCGGGGCGTGGCTCTACTCGGGGCCGGTGCTGTGGGACTCGGTGGTGAACGCGCGCGCGGAGCAGCCGACCCTGGAGACGCTCCTCGCCATGCTGGTGCTCTCGAACGCCGCGCTGGCGATCTTCAACA
>VFKJ01001251.1 GCA_009885595.1 Myxococcales bacterium
GCACCTCTTCGAGCGCGAGTGCTCTGTGCAGCGCCGTCACCAGAAGCTGATCGAGGAGAGCCCCTCGATGGCCGTCAGCCCCGCGATGCGCGAGGAGATGGGTCGGGTGTCGGTCGAGGCGATGAAGGCGATCGGGTACAGCAACCTGGGCACCATCGAGTACCTGATGGATGAAAAGGGTCGCTTCTACTTCATGGAGATGAACACCCGCGTGCAGGTCGAGCACCCGGTGACAGAGCAGGTGACGGGCATCGATCTGCTGCGCACCCAGCTGCTGTTGGCTGCGGGCGAAAAGCTCTGGTTCAAACAGGAAGACGTAGTCCTCAAGGGCGCCTCGATCGAGTGCCGCGTCAACGCGGAGGACCCGGTCACCTTCGCGCCCTGGCCGGGGAAGATCACCGCCTACAACCCGCCTGGCGGGCTGGGAGTGCGAGTCGATTCAGCCGCTTACGAGAACTACACCATCCCCTCGTACTACGACTCGCTGGTGGCCAAGCTGATCGTCACCGCCGACACCCGCGAGCAGGCCATCAAGCGCATGCAGCGAGCCCTCTCGGAGTACGTGGTGCAGGGCATTCGCACCAACATTCCCTTCCACCGGGCGGCGCTGCAGGAAGAGAGCTTCATTCGCGGCGAGTACGACACCCGCTTCGTCGAGCGGATGCACGCGTCCGAGACCGGGACGCAGCGGCTGCGAAAAGCCGTCGAAGAGACCCCCTGAACGGCGATCAGGCTTCTTTGACCATGTGGATGCGTCTGGTAGCCTTCGGCCGCACCTGCGGGTTTTCCCCAGGTCAAAACTTCAGTCGTTCCTGATCCTTGGACAAGAACAAGATCATCGAGGCCGCTGCCAAACTCGTCGCCAAGGGGGCGTACGATAAGGCGATCAAGGAGTACCAGAAGGTCCTCGACGGGGACCCGAAGGACGTCCGGATCCTCCAGAAGATGGGGGAGCTGTATCAAAAGAAGAACGATAACTCTCAGGCCGCGCAGTACTTCACGCGTGTCGCCGAGAGCTACACCAACGACGGCTTTTTCCTCAAAGCGGTCGCGCTCTACAAGCAGGTGCTCAAGCTCGACCCCTCCCTGATGGAGGTCAACATCAAGCTGGCCGAGCTGCATCAGCAGCTGCAGCTGATGGGCGAGTCGATGGCGTATTTCCAGATCGTCGCCACCCACTACGACAAGCAGGGCGACACCCGGCGCAGCCTCGAGGTGCTGCGCAAGATGGTCGACCTCGATCCCGACAACGTGTCGTCGCGGGTCAAGCTCGCCGATCTCTACGTGCGCGAGGGCTTGAACGCCGAGGCCGCGCAGGAGTTCACCAAGGCCGCCGAGCACCTCAAGCGCAACAGCCGCACGGACGACTACCTGCGCGTGGCGGAGCGGTTGTCTGCGCTGCAGCCCGACAACCTGCAGCTCGCCAAGGAACTGGCCGAGGCGTATCTCCAGAAGAACGATCAGAAGCGCGCGCTGGCCAAGCTGCAGATCTGCTTCAAGGCCGATAACCGCGACATCGACACGCTGCGCTTGCTGGCGGTCGCCTTCCAGGGGCTGGGGCAGATGTCGAAGACCATCTCGGTCTTCAAGGAGCTCGCGCGCGCCTACGAGGACAAGAACTTCCTCGACGAGGCCGACCAGGTGTGGCGGCAGGTGGCCCAGCTCGACCCGGCTGATCCCGACGTGCAGGCGCGCCAGGCCGCCTCGGCGCCGGCGGCCCCGGTGTACGAAGCGCCCGCGCGCCACGCAGCGCCCGCCGGTGCCACCGCGGCGATGCCGGCGTACCCGCCCTCGGGCCAGGCGACCGCCATCTCGCAGCCGTATCAGCCGGCGCAGGCCGCCACCGCCGCCGCTCCAGCGATGGCCCCGCGCGCCCCGCCCAGGCCCGGCGCCGACGCGCTCGGAAAGCTGCTCACGGAGACCGACGTCTACGTGAAGTACGGGCTGCACGACAAAGCCCTCGAGCACCTGCGCAAGGTGTTCGCGATCGATCCCGAGAACATCGACGCGCACGAGAAGGCGTACGCCATTTACGTCGCCTCGAACAATCACGCGCAGTCGTTCGAGCAGTTGCTCAACGTGCTGCGGCTGCACACCCGCTCCGGCGACGCCGCGCGCGCGCAGCCCTACCTGGCGGCGATTCTCCAGCAGCAGCCCGGGCACGCCGAGGTGCCGGTGTTCCTCTCGGCGCTGCGCATGGCCAACAGCGGGCCGACCGCCATGCAGGCGCAGTACTCCGGCGACTCCGAGGCGGAAGACGCCATTCTCGTCGACTCGAGCGACGACGAGGTGATCGTCGCCGAGGAACCCGAAGACGTGATCTCGGGCTCGGCCGAGGTGCTGGTCGACGCAGAAGCCGAGGTGCTGGCCAACGACGAGGTGCTGCTCAGCGCCTCCGATGCCGACGCCGCAGGGCAGGTGGAGGTCGACCCCCCGCCGGTCCCCGACAGCTACGAAGATTCAGAGGCCAGCGATTCACAGGTGATCTCCGACTTCGAGGCGGAAGCGCCCCCGGACGGCTACGACGACGCCACCTACGACGCGCCCGACGCCGAGCCCACCACCGGCGAGTTCTCGCTGGTCGATGAGCCCGCGGTCGAAGACGAGGTCAAGACGGGCGACCTGGGCCTCGCGGTGGCGACCGAGCCCGCGCGCCCGGGCATTCCGATGACCACGGTGCCCAAC
>VFKJ01000548.1 GCA_009885595.1 Myxococcales bacterium
CCGGCTCCGCGACGGGCTCGGTCTTCGCCGGCTCCGCGACGGGCTCGGTCTTCGCCGGCTCCGCAGCCTTCGGGGTGGTGCAACCAAGCGAGAAGATCACCAACATCCATCCAGTACGTCCCATGACAGCCTCCTGTGGTGCGGCATCGTGATGCAGGACAGGCGCGCGACGCACGCCCGATATTCACCTGCCACACCGCAGCTTCTAGCTCAGCGCAGCGAGATTGATGCAGCGAGTGCGAGGCCGAGTTGTTCGAGCACGGCGCGCGCCTGGGCTTCGCGGCCGCCGAGGGTGTGGTTGAGCGCGAGGCCATCGAACACGCACAGCGTCAACCGCGCGAGCGCGCCCACGCGTTCGTCTTCACCGGTCTCGAGGCCCAGCAGCCGCCGGCAGGTCAGCACCGCTTGCGCGAAGAACGCGTCATCCACCTTCCGCAGCCGCTTGCGCAGCGCCGCGTCGGTGCGCGAGGCGATCAGCAGCTCGGCCCACGCGTAGTACGTGTCGCTCGTGTAGATCTCCCAGAGCCGCTCGAGCGCCTCGGTGACCTCGGGCTGCGCTTCCAGCGAGTCCCTGAACTCGCGGTGCCGGCGCTCGAACAGCCGCTCGATCGCGCCGGCCACCAGCTGCGCCTTGGTGGGGTAGTGGTGCAGTTGCGCGCCGCGTGACACCCCGGCCCGCTCGCAGATGGCGGTGGTGGTGGCGCCCGCGTACCCGTGCTGCACCAGGCACTTGATCGTCGCGTCGAGCAGCAACCCCTGGGTGGTGCTGCTGCGTTCTTCCTGGGTCCGCTTGCGGCGAGGCATGAAGAGAGAATACCTTCCGGCAAACAAACAGTCACGACTGATTGTAAGTCTGGAGACCTCATGCAAGTCGAATCCGCTGCCCGCAGGCCGTTTCGTACGAAGATCCTCGATCGCCTCACGCCCACGATCGTGCACGCGAAGCTCACCGCGATGGCGGCCATGTTCAACTGGCGCCCCTCGCTGCGGCACCACCTGCGCGACGAGGGCTTCACCTTCGACGCCACCCTGGAGTTCGTCACCTCCGAGGGCGGCGCAGGCGTGCACGCGATCTTCGAGGGCGGGACGATGCACGTGCACTCGGGGCCGGCGAAGCGCGCGGACACCACCGTGCGCTTCACCACGGCCGAGCACATGCGCCGCTTCTTCGAGGGCGAAGACAGCATGGGCATGCTGCTCGACAACGTGCTGCGGCTCGAGGGCAACCTGAGCTACCTCTTCAAGTTCGCGCATCTCTCGGCGGTGATCCAACGAGGGGGGAAGAAGGCCGCCTCACGCGCCGCGACCGCTGAGTGGCCTGCCGACTGGCGGCAGCTGGCCGCGCCGCCGCCGGGTGAGCGGTGCACCGAGCTGCCGCTCGGCGAGGTCACCGCGCTCGAGGACCCCTTCTTCGCCGCGCGCACGCTGAACGACTACCCGCGCATCAAGCGCCAGCTGTGGGCCTTCCGCACCACGCGCCCGGCGATGTGCACCGAGCGTCCGCTGCTGCTCACGCAGTTCGTGCTCGATCAGCGCGCGCGCGGCGTGGTGGACGAGCCGATCCTGCGGCAGGCGAAGGCGGTGCGGCACATCCTCTCCCAGCGCAAGGCGATCATTCACGACGACGATCTGCTCGCAGGCACCACCACCAGCCAGCGCGTGGGCATCGTGATCTTCCCCGAGCTGGGCGGCGTGGGCATGTGGCCCGAGCTGCTGACGATCCCCGCGAGGGCGCTCAACCCGTACGACATCTCCGACGAGGACGTGGAGATCCTCGATCGGCAGGTCTACCCGTTCTGGATGAAGGAGAACGTGCGCGACTGGACCAAGGAGCACGTCGCCGATCGCACCTCGCTGGAGCTCGACGAGCGCTTCGTTCTCTACTTCCTCTGGAAGACGCAGGCCGCCTCCCACACGGTGGTCGACGTGCCGCGCGCGCTGCAGCGGGGCCTGAAGGATCTGCAGGCCGAGGCCGCCCGGCGAGAGCCCACCAGGCCCGCCTTCTACCAGGCGCTCCAGCTCGCCCTCGGAGGGGTGCTCGACTACGCCGAGCACCTCGCGCAGGAAGCCGAACGGCAGCGCTCGCTCGAGCAAGACGCGACCCGTCGCGAGGTGCTCACCGAGATGGCCCGCATCTGCCGCAAGGTCCCCGCGCACCCCCCGGAGACGCTCCACGAGGCGATCCAGGCGATCTGGATCCTCTTCCTCTCGCAGCACCAGGAGAACATGGGCGCGGGCCTGGTGGTGGGGCGCCTCGACACCTGGCTGCAGCCGTACTTCGAGAGGGAGCTCGCCGGCGTCACCGACTCAGCCGAGCGCACCCGCCGCGTCGATCGCGCGATCGAGCTGTGCTGCGCGCTGATGCTCAAGCTGACCGATCACCTGCCGATGGTCCCTGACCTGGGCAACCGGCTCTTCGGTGGCTCGTCGGAGAACCAGGTGATCACCCTGGGCGGCGTCACCCCCGAGGGAAAGACGGCGGTCTGCGACATGACGTGGATCTTCCTCAAGGCCACCGAGATGCTGCGCCTGCGCGATCCCAACGTGAACGCCCGCTTCGCCCCGGGCGTGAACTCGCCCCAGTACCTCGACCGCCTCTGCGAGGTGAACCTGCTCACCCGCGCCACCCCGTCCCTGCACAACGACGCCGCGGTGGTGCCGGCGCTGCAGCGGCAGGGCTTCACCCTCGAGCACGCGCGCGACTGGACCGCCACCGGCTGCGTGGAGCCCACCAGCTGCGGCCGCCACTTCGGCCACACCAACTGCATGCTGGTGAACCTGGTGGCGCCGCTCGAGATGACGCTGCGCGATGGCCAGCACCCGATCCTCGGGAAGACCTCGGCCCCGCGCACCGGCCTGCCCGACACCTGGGAGCGCTTCTTTCAGGCCTACTGCGAGCAGCTCGCGTGGGTGATCGATCGCGCCGTCGAGGGCAACAACCAGCTGGGCCGCGCGCACCAGGTGCTCAAGCCCACGCCGCTGCTCTCCGCGCTCTTCGAGGGGCCGATGGAGAAGGGGAAGGACGTGACGGAAGGCGGCGCGCTCTACAACAGCTCGGGCGCCGCGATGATCGGCCTGACCGACGTGGTGGACAGCCTCTGCGCGGTGAAGACCCTGGTGTTCGAGAAGCGGCAGCTGAGCCTCGAGGACCTGGTGCGCGTGCTCGACCAGGACTTCGTGGGCCACGAGGCGCTGCACGCGCAGATCCTCAAGAAGGTGCCGAAGTTCGGCCAGGAGCACGAGCTGCCCGGCCAGATCGCCGCCGAGCTGCAGCGCTTCGTCTTCGAGCACTTCCAGAGCCGCGAGCACTACCGCGGGGGCAAGTACGTGCCGGGCTACTGGAGCATGTCGAACCACGTCGCCTTCGGGCTGCTCTCGGGCGCGGTGCCCAGCGGGCGGCTGCGCGGCAAGCCGTTCACCCCGGGGCTGACTCCCTCCGCGCTCGCGCGGGCCTCGCTCACCGAGCAGATCCACACCGTGGCGGCGCTCAGTGCCGAGCACATGCCCAACAACATCGCCTTCAACGTGAAGGTGGTGCCCGGCGCCGACGACACCCACGCGCGGGTCGTCGAGCGCATGGCTGCCTACGCGGGCTCGTACTTCGAGCTGGGCGGCATGCAGATGCAGTTCAACGTCACCAGCACCCAGACGCTCAAGGACGCGATGGCGCACCCGGAGAAGTACGGTGACCTGCTGGTGCGCATCAGCGGGTACAACGCGTACTTCGTCGAGCTCAACCGCGACATCCAGCTCGAGCTGGTCGAGCGCGCCGAGCACAACCTGGGTGACGCGCGTGCGTGAGACGCCCTGGGTCGTCGATCTCAAGCGCAACTCGCTCGACGACGGCCCGGGGATCCGCACGGTGGTGTTCTTCAAGGGCTGCCCGCTGCGCTGCGCGTGGTGCCAGAACCCCGAGACGGTGTCGCCGCTCCCCGTGCTCCAGCGAACGGGCGAGTCGTGCCTGTCCTGCGGCGCCTGCGTCACCGCCTGTCCCCGGGGGCGCGCCCGGCCGGCGCGCGAGCCCGAGCCAAAGGAGATCGACTGCACCCGCTGCGGCTCGTGCGTCGAGGCGTGTCCTTCGGGTTCGCGGCGGATCGCCGGTGAGCAGCTGGCGCCCGAGGTGCTCGAGCAACGCCTGCTGCGCGATCAGGTGTTCTACCGGCGCTCAGGCGGCGGGGTGACGCTCTCGGGCGGCGAGCCCACCTTGTTCACCGAGTATGTGGGCGAGCTGGCGAGGCGGCTGCGCGCGCGCGACGTGCACGTGCTGATCGAGACCTGCGGGCAGTTCGAGTGGGGCGCGTTCTCGGAGCACCTGCTGCCGCACCTCTCCACCATCTACTTCGATCTCAAGCTCGCCGATGCCCAGCGGCACCGGCAGTGGGTGGGGCGCGACAACACCACCATTCACGAGAACTTCCGCAAGGTGGCGAGGGTGCACGCCGACGTGCTGCCCCGAATTCCCCTGGTGCCCGGCCTCACCGACGACGAAGACAACCTCCGCGCGCTCGCGGAGCTGGTGCTCTCGGCCGGCCTGCGCCGCGTCGCGCTGCTGCCCTACAACCCGCTCTGGGTGAACAAGCGAAGGGCGCTGGGCCTCGAGCTGCCTTACGCGCACACCGAGTGGATGCCGAAGGCCGAGGTGGAGCGCTGCGAGGCGGCGCTCACGCGCACGGGGCTCGCCGTCGTGAGCGGAGCGGCCGCGTAGCCGGCGGCGGAGAGGTTCTTCCCCTCTCCCCGACCCTCTCCCCCGCGGGGGAGAGGGAGATAGGCGCCGTTGCTGGCGGCGCATCGCAGCTCGATGGCGGGCACGAACCTCAACGTCTACGTGGCGGGGAACATCTGCGGCTCCGGGCCTGGGGGGCCGACCACCGGCATCCTCAACTCGGGCATCGGCCTCAC
>VFKJ01000915.1 GCA_009885595.1 Myxococcales bacterium
GAGGTTTGGCACCTCGATGTCGGCTCATCACATCCTGGGGCTGAAGCAGGTCCCAAGGGTTAGGCTGTTCGCCTATTAAAGCGGTACGCGAGCTGGGTTCAAAACGTCGTGAGACAGTTTGGTCCCTATCTTCTGTGGGCGTAGGAGGCTTGAGAGGCTCTGACCTTAGTACGAGAGGACCGGGTTGGACATACCTCTGGTGTACCAGTTGCGACGCCAGTTGCATCGCTGGGTAGCTATGTATGGATTGGATAACCGCTGAAAGCATCTAAGCGGGAAACCGACCTCAAGAATTGGCCTCCCGGAGCGTAAGCTCCATGAAGACCCGTTGTAGACTACGACGTTGATAGGCCGGGTGTGTAAGTACAGCAATGTATTGAGCTAACCGGTACTAATGGGTCGTTCGGCTTGCTTTACCTTTTATCTCGATGACGCGGGCTTTCGGGCCCGGGATCAATTCGAGATCGAGGTCGAGGCCCCTGCAGCGCTCCTTCCCAGGAAGGCGGCGTGCAGTTGACTCAACACAAACTCAAAATTGAACTCTTACCCTTCGTATGCACTTTCTAACCGAATTTCCGGTGGCTATGTCGGAGGGGTCACACCCGTTCCCATCTCGAACACGGAAGTTAAGCCCTCCAGAGCCGATGGTACTCCGCGGGAAACCGCGCGGGAGAGTAGGTCGCTGCCGGATGTTATGCCCCCACCTCGTGAAAACGAGGCTGGGGGCTTTTTTTTTCTTTCCGCGAGTTTCGCGGCGTTACCGGCAGGCCCCCCGACCAGGCGGCCTGCAGCCTGATTGACCCACCTCCGCGAGACGACTATCGTTTTTCTCTCTGGCCCCACTTTCCTGCACCTGTTTCGCTGGCCAGTGCGTCTGAGCGACTGACTGATGAAGAAGCCCAGCCTCTTCGGCAAGTACCTGCTCCTCGAGCGCCTCAACGTGGGTGGCATGGCCGAGGTGTTCGTGGCCAAGGCCTTCGGCGTCGAAGGGTTCGAACGGATCCTGGCGATCAAGAAGATCCTCCCCACGATGGCGGAGGATGAAGAGTTCATCACGATGTTCATCGACGAGGCGCGGATCAGCGTTCAGCTGAATCACGCGAACGTCGTGCACATTCACGAGCTCGGCAAGCACGACGACGCCTACTACATCGCGATGGAGTACGTGCCGGGCAAGGACCTGCGCTCGCTCCTGGAGCGGTTCCGCCGGCGCAAGGAGATCATGCCGACGGCGATGGCCGTCTACTGCGCCACCAAGATCTGCGAGGGCCTCGACTACGCGCACCGGAAGAAGGATGCGCGCGGCCAGGAGCTCTTCATCATCCACCGCGACGTCTCGCCTCAGAACATCCTCATCTCGTTCGAAGGAGAGGTGAAGATCATCGACTTCGGCATCGCCAAGGCGGCGAACCGCAGCCAGAAGACCCAGGCGGGAATTCTCAAGGGCAAGTTCGGCTACATGAGCCCCGAGCAGGTGCGCGGGCTGCCGATCGATCGGCGCTCCGACATCTTCGCGGTGGGCGTGATCATCTACGAGATGCTCACCGGCGAGAAGCTGTTCGTCGGGGAGTCCGACTTCTCCACCCTGGAGAAGGTGCGCAACGCAGAGGTGCCGGCGCCGCGGCAGTTCAACCCGAACATTCCAGCCGGCCTCGAGAAGGTCGTGATGAAGGCGCTCGCCCGCGAGTCGGAGGAGCGCTACCAGTGGGCCAGCGATCTGCAGGAGGACCTGATGCGGTTCCTCCTCGCGGGCGACGCCATCTATTCCGGCAAGCACCTGGGCGCGTTCATGAAGGACGCCTTCGCCGAAGACGTGCTGCGCGAGAACGAGAAGATGGAGCGCTTCGCCTCGGTCGAGAAGCCCGACCAGGTGGAGGCTTCGACCGTGAGCGCGCCGCCCTCGCGGCCCGCGCCGCCGCCCCCCGCGCCTCCGCGCCGCAACACCGCCCAACCGTCGGCCGCCATCTCGGCGCTCTCCGGCTCGGGCTCGCCCCGCCGCAACACCCAGGGGGTGGCGGTGGCGACCGGCTCGGGCGCCGTGGCGATGGGCCTGCAGAGCGCGAAGATCGACATTCCGCCCCCCACCGACGAGGAATTGGCGGAGATGGACGGCGCGAAGGATCGCACGGTGATGGTGGCCGTCGAGTCCACCGACAACTCCACCGCCATCGGCATCTCGCCCTTCTCGACGCAGCACCCCGAGCCCACCGCCCCGGCGGCCAGGCAGCTGCGCCCCGCGGCGCCCACCTCGAACTCGACCACCCAGGACAACCTCAAGCCGGCGGCGAGCCCGCGGGCCAGCCTCAAGAGCCTGCGGGATCTGCCCGCGGACGAGACCCTGGTGCCGCAGGCGCGCAACTCGCTCGTCAATGAGGACACCGGGTCCCACGATCTGCGCCCCATCGAGATGACGGGCTTCCGGCCCGCGCTCGAGGCCGGCGCCGATGCGGCCACGGGCGAACAGAGCGCCTTCGACTCCACCATTCCCCCCAAGAGCAACGCCAAGCCGAAGATCGTGATCGGCGACGCTCCCGTGGGTGGGGCGACCAGCATCGGTCCCTCTCCCTTCGCGGCGAAGAACGAGACCCGCATGTACGAGCGGGAAGAGGGCGAAGAAGAAGCAGAAGAGGCGGACCCCGAATCGCAGGACGGGGAGCACGACGAGCAGCAGGACTACGAGCAGCCCGAAGAAGAGGCTCAGTCCCAGGAAGAAGAGCAGGCCGAAGAAGAAGCCCCGGCTGACGAAGAGGCGGACCCCACCGCCGTGCCCAGCACCGGGCAGCGCAAGCCGCTCCCGAAGCCGCCGCCCAAGAGGCCCACCCCGAAGCCGGCTCCCGCCGACGGCAAGCGCAAGGGCCTGCTGATCGCGATCGCCGCCACCGCCGTGCTGGCGCTGGTGGTGATCATCGCCGCGGCGATCAAGTTCACCGGTGGCCCGAAGAGCGCCGTCTTCATCAACGCGACTCCGAAGGACGTGCCGTACTCGGTGACGATCAACCCCGGCCAGCTTCGGGTCGACAAGCCGACCAAGCCGATCGAGCTCGAGCCGGGCGAGTACACGCTCGAGTTCAAGCCCACCGTCCCCGGCTACCTGAGCACGAAGAAGCCCATCTCGCTCAAGCCCGGCAAGACGGCCCCCATCAACGTCACCTTCCAGCGCGCGGGCGCCGAGCCGGGCACGGAC
>VFKJ01000564.1 GCA_009885595.1 Myxococcales bacterium
GAGCCGGCGCTGATCGATCAGGCCGGGATGAAGTTCATTCCGCGCGTGCTGCCGGTGCTGCGCGGCAGCACGGTCGCCTTCCGCAACAGCGACCCGGTGCGCCACAACGTCTTCACGCCCGACGCCGAGAAGTACAACCTGGGCTCGTGGCCGACCGGCGAGTCGCGCACGCACGTCTTCGCGAAGAGCGGCGTCTACCGCCAGCTGTGCAACGTGCACCCGGAGATGGAGGCCTTCATCATCGTCCTCGACAACCCCTTCTTCTCCGTCACGGATGACCAGGGCCGCTTCAAGCTGCAAGACGTGCCGCCCGGCAGCTACACCCTCAAGACCTGGAGCGAGAAGCTCGCCGTGGGGACCGCCCCCATCACGGTCGAAGCGGGTCAGCAGGCCACTGCGAAGATCGCGCTGGCCCGGCCGTGAGGGCGCTGAGTTTCGCGGTGCTGATCACCGCGCTGGGGTGGCCGGCGGCGGCCTGGGCGGTGCCGGCCTTCGCCCGTCAGTACGGCACCAGCTGCCAGACCTGCCACGTCGCCTTCCCCAAGAACACGCCCTTCGGCGAGGCCTTCCGCCGCAACGCCTACCGCTTCCCCGGCGGCCGGGACGAAGACTTCCGCCGGATCGAGCCGCAGAAGCTCGGCGCCGACGCGTACAAGGACGTGTTCCCCGACGCGGTGTGGCCAGGCGAGCTGCCCGCGCAGGTGCCGCTCTCGGTCATCGTGCAGGCCAACATCGCGTTCGCCTCGGCGGAAGCGGGCCTCAACTTCGCAGGGCTGGGCGGGGCGGTCTCGCTCAACGCGGCCACCACCCTGGGCTCGCGCATCTCGGCGTGGGCCGGCCTCACGGTGAGCGCCGCCACCACCGGTGCGCCGTCCATCTCCGCCGAGCGCATCTTCATGGTGTTCTCCGCGTTCGACCGCCCCTGGCTCAACGTGCGCGCCGGCCGCTTCGAGCCCGGGGTGTTCAGCTTCTCGGGCCACCGCATCCTCGGGCCCATGCCGTGGATCACCACCGCCACCGTGGGCGATTCGCCCTTCGCCCTCGAGCCCTCGCACTTGGGCCTCGAGGCCACCGGCCTGGTGCTCGGTCGCGGAGCCTGGGCGGTGGGCCTGGTGGAAGGCTCCGGGGGCTTCAACGTGCCCAAGGATCTCTACGCGCGCGTGGGGTGGAAGTTCGGCGGCATGCGCCTCGATGGCGAGCCGTCCGACGGCGAGCTCAACCTCGCCGACCCCGCGCCCTGGCGGGAGTGGAGCGTGCAGGTGGGCGGCTTCGGCTACCTGGGGCAGACCGCCGTGGGACTCCCTGGCGTCGCCACCCAGGACGACCGGGTGCAGCTGGTGGGCGCCGACGTCAACGCGCACCTGCGGGACGCGAACCTGGTGGTGGCGTGGACGTTCGCGCGTCATCGCCGCCCCTTCCTGGCCACGCCCGACGAAGGCCGTGACGTGCACCAGGTGATGGCGCAGCTCGACTACGTGGTCTTCCCCTGGCTGGTGCCGCTGGCCCGCTTCGAGCTGAGCGTGCAGCGCGGCGCTTTGGAGCAGCGCGTCGTCGCGGGCGTGTACGCGTCAGTTCGCGCTAACGTGCGCACCAGCGTGATCGCGCAGCTCAAGCAGACCGCCGGGACTTACGAGTTCGATCGCGTGCAGGCCGCCCTCTCGGTGGGTTTCTAAAAAGTGAACTTCATGAACGCTCGACTCCTGGTGCTGCTGTTCGCCACCTCCTCGTGCCTCGAGGCGCCGGTGCTGCGCGTGGTGCCGCTCACGTTCAATCGCCAGCTCCCCTCGGTGAACACGGTGCTGGTGGGCGATGGCCTGCGCGTCTCGGTGCGCTCGCTCGAGCCGCTGCAAGAAGGCGCCCTCTTCGCCTGGGTCCGCACCGGCCAGGGCCTGACCGCGCTGGGCGCCCTGCCCGAGGAGACCACCCTCTTCGCGGTGCGAGATGCCCTCACGCTCGAAGAAGTGCTCGTCACCCACGAGCTCACCACCACCCCCAGCTCGCCTTCACCCAGCCTGCTCTTCCGCGGGCGACCCGGAGAAGCGCTGGCGCTGGGCGGCCCCGGCGGACCGAGCGTGGAGGCGCTGGAGGCAGCCCTCGTCACCGCGGAGCTGGAGAACCAGCAGCTGAAGCTGAGCTCCACCGCGCTGCCCTTCGTCGGCAGCGGGTTCCACTACGCGGTGTGGGTGCGCCACGAAGCCGGCGAGCCGATGCGGCTGGGCAAGCTGGGCTCGTCGGGGGTGGACACCTTCGAGTCGAGCGCGCTGCTGGCCGCGTACGACGAGGTGCTCCTCACGCTCGAGCTCGACGCCGGAGAAGAGACCGCCGGCACCGAGTTGATGAGCGGCCACACCCTGCCGGCGAGCGCCCTCGTGTCTGAGAAGAAGGAAGTCCACGATCACTGATTCCACGGGGAGCGGGCGCTCGAGCCGCGCCCCGCTCTCCGCACCTCAAACCCGGCTCACC
>VFKJ01000122.1 GCA_009885595.1 Myxococcales bacterium
AGGTGACGCACCTGAACCTGAACGACTCCACCGTCGAGGGCCTGGTGGTGCCCGGGGCGAGGGCGTTCTCGGTGCAGTACCACCCCGAGGCCTCGCCCGGCCCGCACGACGCCCGCCATCTCTTCCAGCGCTTCGCCGACGTGATGGCCGGCGGATGAGCGGCGCACCGCACCCCTTCCTGGAAGAGCTGATCGCCTTCGCCACGCCCGAGGACTCCAAGCCCGATCTCCTGGCCGCCCGCGCGCAGTGGGTGCTGCAGAACGGCGAGGTCTTCGACGAAGATCGCCAGCTCGAGCAGCGCATGGCCGGCTTCCTCGAGCACTACGTCTGCGATCGGGTGGCCCCGCACTTAGGCAAGACGCCCGCCCGGGAACGCTACGAGCAGTCGCTCAAGGAAGAGTCGCCCGAGCGGGCCGCCGCCTTCCGCACCTTCACCGAGACGGTGCACGGCATCTTCGAGGTGCGGCGCATCGCCCAGGGCCTGGTGCGGCTGCGGGGGCTGTTCTCGGGCATCACCTGGGACGTCACCGAGCGCCGCCACATCGTCGGGCTCGAGGCAGGCGACGTGCTCGAGGCGCGGCTGCTGCCCTTCGCAGGGCACATTCACTTCTCTCCCTCGTACTGCTTCCACCCGCACGAGGCGGCCGCGCAGATCAAGGCCGAGGCGAAGCGCCAGCTCAAGGAGGGCGTGGCCGACGAGCGCGTGTTCGTGCACGACTGCGCGCAGCGGGCCCTCAAGGTCGAGCGGTACCGGCAGATCGCGGTGGAGAAGATCTACGACTTCGCCGCGCGCAAGATTCAGCTCCCTCTCCCCCGCGGGGGAGAGGGCTGACGCGGCTTACCGGCTGTCGAGCAGCTCGAGGAAATCGCGCAGGCGCTCCAATTCCTCGTCGTTGAGCTGATCGAACTCCACCCCGTACCCGCGTACGCCCACGCTCACGTGCTCGGCCATCGGGGTGCGCACGTCGACCCGGCCCAGGCCCGTGCGGGTGAAGCGAATGTGCGCCACCCAGGGGTCGCCGCCGGGCAGGGGAATGCCGATCACGCCGCCTTCACCGGCTTGCACGTCGTCGATCGCCTTCACCTCTTCGATGAAGGCGCCCGTCTCGGACAGCTCGAGCACCCGGGCGCGGGCGGCGTCACCGCCACTGTCGAGCTCGACCTGCGAGGTGATCTCACAGCGGTAGCGAACGGGCCGGGAGATCGTCATGGCGGCTTCAGAGCATGCCCGAATTGAGCGGAGCCGGCCGTGGGATTACAGCCGCCGCACCGTCATCAGGTTGGTGTTGCCCGGCTGGCTCAGGGGCGTGCCGGCCACGATCACCACAGTCTGCCCTGGCCGCGCCCAGCCCTGTTGCCCGCACAACCGGCGCACTGCCTGGATCATCCCGTCGGTGGAGGTGAGCCTGGGAGCCACATGCCCGGTGATGCCCCAGTACAGGGCCATGCGCCGAACGATCGCGGGGTGGGGCGTGAGCGCGATGATTCGGGAGCGCGGCCTCAGCTCGGAGATCAACCGCGCCGTCTGCCCGCTCTCGGTGAAGGCGACGATCGCCGCCGAGCCGAGCCGATCGGCCGCGCTCACCGCCGCCGCCGAGACCCCGGTCGAGATGTCGTCGGTCGCTTGCCAGGGCTGCGCCCGGTGGGTGTTGCGGCGCTCTGCCTCGAGCACGATCTTCGCCATCATCTTGATCGCCTCGACCGGGTGTTGGCCCGCCGCGGTCTCGCCCGAGAGCATCACCGCGTCAGCCCCGTCGTAGATCGCGTTGGCGACGTCGGAGACCTCCGCCCGGGTGGGGCGAGGGCTGTTCACCATGCTCTCCAGCATCTCGGTGGCGACGATCACCAGGCCGCCGCGCGCGTTGGCCGCCGTCACCGCCGCTTTCTGGATGCCGGGCAACTGCTCGAGCGGCATCTCCACCCCGAGATCGCCACGCGCGATCATGATTCCGTCAGAGGCCTGGGCGATGGCGTCGAGCTCGGCCACCGCCTGGGGCTTCTCGATCTTCGCGATGAGCGGGGTGCCCAGCTTCTCCACGTACGCGCGCGCCTGCCGCACGTCCTTCGCGCTGCGCACGAAGGAGAGCGCCACGAAGTCGACGCCGAGCTCCTGCCCGAAGGCCAGATCGAGGATGTCCTTCTCGGTCAGGGTGGGCACGGAGACCGCGGCGCCCGGCAGGTTGATGCCCTTGTTGTCTTTGAGGGTGCCGCCCACCACCACCCGACAGGTGATGTCCTTGCCCTTGACCTGCAGCACCTCGAGCCGCACCCGGCCGTCATCGAGCAGCACCGGGTCACCTTTCCGCACGTCGCGGGTGAGCGAGGCGATGGGCGTGGGGAGCAGGCCTCCTCCGCCGAGCACGTTGCGGGTGGTGACGATCACCTTCTGGCCGGTGCTGATCTCGGTGGCGCCGCCCACGAAGCGGCCCAGGCGGATCTTCGGCCCCTGGATGTCCTGAAGCAGGGCGATGGGCTTGCCCACCTTCTTCGACACCTTGCGAATGAGCTCCACCCGGGTGCGGTGATCCTCATGGCTGCCGTGGGAGAAGTTCAGGCGGGCCACGTCCATGCCCGCGAGCACCATCGCTTCGAGCACCACCGCCGAGGAGGACGAGGGGCCGATGGTGCAGATGATTCGGGCTTTGCGCATGGTCGAACTCCGGGCTGTGCGGCTGTGTCGGGAAAATGCCCCGGTTGACGCTCTCGAGTGTGACTTTCTACACTTCGAATTGTGGTGGCAGTGAAGTGCCATCCGGGGGGAGCGCAGCAGCGATGCTTGCGTCATTCGGAGGCGGGCCGTGATTGACAACCGGAAGTTCGAGCGTGTGCCTTCCCGCCTTCGCTGCTGGTGCGAAGGCGACAACATCACCGTCTACGCACGCATCGGGAACCTGAGTGAGGGTGGCATCTTCGTTCGCACCAGCACGCCGTTGGAGCAGGGCAGCAAGGCGACGCTGCGTTTCGGAACGGACGGCGTGCAGGCCCCGGCCCGCGTGGTGTGGAGCCGGATGGAGGGGCAGGGTGGACCGCCTGGAATGGGGCTCGTCTTCGAGGAACTGCCGGAGCCCGTGCGTGACGCGATTCGTCGGCTGATCGAAGAAGATCGCTCGCCTTCCCGGCAGCAGATCAGTAACTGAGCCCAAGCCCCCCGCTGAACCGAAGCACGAGGAGCGCATTGCGGATCGCCATCATCTCCGACATCCACAGCAACATCGAAGCGCTCACCGAAGTCCTCAAGACCATCGACAAGCAGAAGGTCGATCGCATCGTCAGCCTCGGCGATGTCGTGGGCTACGGCGCTTCGCCCAACCCCTGCTGCGAGCTGGTGCGGGAGAACGCCGAGGTGACGCTGCTGGGCAACCACGACGCCGCCGTCGCCGGCCGCATGGACTACTCGTTCTATTACGACGCTGCCCGGCACGCGCTGGACTGGTCGGCGAACGTGCTCAACGAGGAGAACCTGCAGTGGCTCAAGAGCCTCCCGTACACCTACCGGATCGGTGACGTCGGCTTCTGCCACGGCTCGCCCGTCGAGCCCCGCAGCTACGAGTACATCTTCGCCCTCGAGCAGGCGCGCGAGCTCACGCCGTTCTCGGGAGACCTGCCCGAGGTGACGTTCATCGGGCACAGCCACCTCTGCAAGGCGTTCGCGATCGGCTCGGGCGAGGTGAACGACGTGGTCGCCCAGAAGTTCGGCATCCGCAAAGGGTACAAGTACATCATCAGCGTGGGCTCGGTGGGCCAGCCGCGCGACTACGACAACCGCTCCTGCTTCGTGATCCACGACACCGAGGCGCGCACCGTCGAGTACGTGCGCGTCGAGTACGACATCCAGGCCTCGGCGCAGCGCATCTTCGACGCCGACCTGGCGCTCAACTTCGGCAAGCGGCTCTTCCTGGGAGTCTAATCCCCTCTCCCTCTGGGAGAGGGTCAGGGTGAGGGCCCAGTTCACCCTTGCTCCCAGTCACTGCGAGCGAGAGAACCCCGCCGTCACCGATGCGCGATCAAACCTTCATGACGTTGATGCGGCTGTTGCCGAAGTCGGCCCTCTCCACGGTCGTCGGCAAAGCCACCCGGGCGCCTGTCCCCGCCTCCGTTCACCAGGCCGCGATGCGAGCCTTCGCGAAGCAGTACCAGGTGAACCTCGAGGAAGCCGAAGGCACCATCGAGGACTACCCGACCTTCGGCGCCTTCTTCACCCGCAAGCTCAAGCCCGGCCGCCGCACCATCGACCTGGGCGCCGACGTGGTGGCGAGCCCCGTCGACGCGCACGTGTCACAGATCGGCCTCATCGAGCGCGGCG
>VFKJ01000336.1 GCA_009885595.1 Myxococcales bacterium
CAGCAGCCGCGCGGCCGAGAGCGAGAGACTGCCCAGCACTGCGGGATCCGGCGCGAGCGTCCACGTCTCCACCGAGACCGAGCTCAAGTTCGTGGGGCAGCCCCTCTCCCACTGCGCGGCGGGGAGCGCGGTCATCTGCAGCACGATGGGCGTGCTCGCACCTGAGGGCGTCACCGAGGCCGTCTTCGCCTTGACGTCGATGAGGAGGGTGGCGTTGGGCAACGGGTCGGTCGAGTTGGTGGCGTAGGTGCCGTCGGTCACCACCGACTGCGGTCCACAGGCGCACAGCGCAGCGGCGGTCAGACACACGAGGGAGATCTTCATGGGCCGCACCTTGGCACGACAGCTCACAGCGTTCTTCCCCTCACCCCGACCCTCTCCCCCGCGGGGGGAGAGGGAGACGGTCAGTACACGTACGGGATGATCTTGTACGGCACCCGCTTCACGTATTGCTCCCACAGCGGCCCGTACTTCGCCGCGCAGCGCAGATCGTCGAAGTGCTGCCGGGGGAAGAGCAGCACCACGTAATAGAGCGGGTAGAGCCAGGGCTCCCACGAGCCGGGGTAGCCGAGCGCGAGGGTGATGCCCGACGCCATCAAGAGCTCGCCCAGGTAGTTGATGTGCCGCGAGAGCCCCCAGAAGCCGTTCACCAGCACCCGGCCCTCGAGCGCCTCAGGCGTGATGCCGAGGAACTTCCGCGCGGGGTCGCGCTTGAAGTGGAACTTCTGCAGGTTCGCCCCGCGCGCCAGCGACCAGCCCGCGAAGAACAGCAGCGCGCAGAGGATCAACACCGGCGTCGAGGTGTGCGGGTTGGGCTTGTCGGCCTGGGTCCAGAGGCCGACCGCGTAGAAGAATGGATAGAAGGTGAGGCAGCCCCAGCCGAGCTTGAAGCCGACCTTCTCCGCCATGAAGTCGTAGGTGTAGAGGTGCACCTCTTCGAAGTTGAGGTACTCGACGAGGAAGAAGGTGAAGAGCACGGTCGAGACGAACACGCCCGGTGATGGATCGTCGCGGTGCAGGAGGAAGTGCGCGGCGGCGAAGGAGTAGAGGTTGAGCGCCAGCATGATCGCGCCGATGAGATACAGCCACATCTTCGCGTCGAGCCGGCCGTCGAGCGCCTGCGGGTTGTCGAGGCGGCCCAGGTAGAAATCGGCGAACACGTTCTTCACCTTCGGCGCGCGGAAGACGATCACCGCGGAGAACAGCAGGCCCAGGCCGCAGGCGCTCAAGAGCATCTCCCAGCGGTGCACGTAGAACGCGTCCCAGGGGAGCAGCCCGGCCCAGCACACGCCCGCCCACGCGCCCACGGTGAGGAAGAAGACCCGGAGCCCGTTCAGGTAGTAGCGCAGCGGCTGGTGGGTCTTCGGATCGATCACGTAGCCGTCGACCCACCGGCCGGGCACGACGAGGTGAAGACCGAGGACGACGGCGTAGATGACGAGGACGTAGATGAGGCCCAGCACGGGGGTGGCGTAGCGCACCGGCGCTTTCCCGTCTTCCGCGAGTTTTGCCCCTCACCCCGACCCTCTCCCCTGTGGGGCCCTGTGGGGGAGAGGGAGACAGGACTTTGGCTTTGGGATAGCGCGCCTCCGCATGGCCGTCCGCCTTCCCATCTTCGCGACCTGCACCCGAGGCACCGAGCCCTTCCTCGCCCAGGAGCTCGAGACGCTGGGCTGCAAGCGCATCCGCCAGGACCGCGGGGGCGTGCGCTTCATGGCCGCGCTCGACGAGATCCTGCGCGTCTGCCTGCACTCCCGCATCGCGATGCGCGTGCTCTACCCGCTCGGCGAGTTCCAGTCGGTGGGCGCCGAGGGGCTCTACGAAGCCGCGCTGCAGGTGCCGTGGGAAGACTGGCTGACCCCCAAGATGACGTTCGCCGTCGAGGCCACGCTCAAGGACTCCGAGCACACGCACACCGGCTTCGTCGCGCTCAAGCTCAAGGACGCCATCGTCGATCGCCTGCGCCAGAAGTACGGCTCGCGGCCCGACGTCGACAGCCACGACCCGACCGTGAGCGTGGTCGCGCACCTCGCGAAGACCACCCTCTCCCTCTCGCTCGATCTCTGCGGAGAGCCGCTGTTCAAGCGCGGCTACCGGATCAAGACCACCATCGCGCCGCTCAAGGAGACGCTCGCGGCCGCGCTGTTGATGGCCGCGAACTACACCGGCGAAGAGCCCCTGGCGGACCCGATGTGCGGCTCGGGCACGCTGGTGATCGAAGGCGCGTGGATGGCGATGCGCCGCGCGCCGGGCTTGAAGCGCCGCTTCGCCCTGGAGAACTGGCCCGAGTTCGCCGTGAAGGCGAAGCCCCTGCTCGAGGATCTGCGCCGCGAGGCGGTGGCGCAGCAGCGCACCCTGCCCTTTCAGCTGATCGCCCGCGACTACAACGAAGACGCGCTGCAGGCGGTGAAGCGCAACGTGGTGGCCGCCGGGCTCTCGACCGCGGTGAAGATCGAAGAGGCCGACGTGCTCAAGAGCGGGCCGCCCGAGGGTCCGCCGGGCCTGCTCATCACCAACCCGCCCTACGGCGAGCGCATCGGCGACGGCGGTCAGAAGGGCATGAAGTCCTTCTTCCACATGCTGGGGAAATCCCTGGGCCGCTGGGAAGGCTGGCGCATGGCCGTGCTCGCGGGCAACCCGGCGTTCGAGAGCGCCTTCGGCCGCCGGCCCAACAAGCGCACTGACTTGTGGAACGGACCCATCGAGTGCCAGCTCCTCCAGTATCCGGTGGTGGTGCCGCGGGAGTAGCCTTCCCCGGACTTCTGCCCATGAGCGAGCTCACCACCTCAGGTGAACACGAAGATTCGACGACGGCCGAGGTCGCCGCGGACGCGCTCGATCCGCTCATCGGCCAGACCATCGACGGCCGCTTCCGCATCGTGGACGTCATCGGCAAGGGCGCGATGGGCAAGGTGTACCGGGCGGTGCAGCTGCCGCTCAACCGCGCGGTGGCGATCAAGCTGCTCGACTCGCGCCACGGCGCCGGCAAGGACGAGAGCTTCAAGCAGCGCTTCCTCGTCGAAGCCGCGCTCACCTCGAAGCTCAACCACCCGAACACGGTGCGGGTGCTCGACTACGGCAGCACCCGCGACGGCCTGTTCTTCCTCGCCATGGAGTACCTCGACGGCGAGACGCTGGAGAAGCTGCTCACCAAGGGGCCGCTTCCCTGGCACCGGGTGCTCGGCATCGGCCAGCAGATGGCGCGCGCGCTGCGGGAAGCGCACGAGCTGGGCGTGGTGCACCGCGATCTGAAGCCCGGCAACGTGGTGCTGCTGCACGCCGACGACGACGCCGACTTCGTCAAGGTGCTCGACTTCGGGCTGGTGAAGTCGTTCGTCGAGGGCCACGAGCTCGAGGGCCGCGCGATCACCCAGCAGGGCATGTTGATGGGCAGCCCGCCGTACATGGCGCCCGAGCAGGGAGAGAAGAACCGCGCCGACCCGCGCAGCGACATCTACTCGCTGGGCACGATGCTGTTCGAGATGCTCACCGGCACGCCGCCCTTCAGCGGTGGGGGCGCGCTCGAGGTGATCCTCAAGCACGTGAACCAGCCGGTGCCGCCCATCGTCACGCCCTCGAAGTTCGAGGCGGTGCCCGACGCTCTGCAGGCGATCGTGATGCGGTGCCTGGCGAAGTCGCCGATGGACCGCTTCCAGTCGATGGACGAGCTGCTGATCGCCCTCCAGGACGTGTCGGTGCCCTCGCGCAACGTCGAGCCCGAGGTGCAGGCGAAGACCGAGGCCGTGGTGCCGGTGACGCCCGAGCCGCCCGAGCCGGTGGTGTTCGCGCCGCAGCCGCGCGGACCTTCGGTGCTGCTGGTCGCCGGGTTCTTCGTGGCCGCCGTCGCGGGCGTGCTGGGCACCTGGGCGATCGTCAAGCCGGCCGCGCCCACCAAGCTCGTCTTCCACGTGGAGTCGACGCCTCCGGGCGCGCGCGTGCTCGTCGAGGGCAAGAACCTGGGCGTGACGCCGATCGAGCTCGAGCAAGTGCTCGGTCAGGGCAACCGGGCGTCGCTGCAGCTGCGGCTGGAGAAGGACGGCTTCGCGCCGACGGAGGTGAAGCTGGTGGGGGGTGGTGGACGGCTCGAGGTGACGCAGACGCTCTCGCCGCTCAGCAGGAGCGATGAGGTGAAGAAGCCCGAGCCGGTCGCCGACCCCTTGATGAAGCCC
>VFKJ01000869.1 GCA_009885595.1 Myxococcales bacterium
GAGAGCGGCGAGAGGAAGCTCGAGAGCAGGTAGCCGTGCGCCATGTGCAGCTCGATGAAGTCGAAGCCGCACTGTTCGGCCCGCAGGGTGGCGTCGACGAAGCACTGCTTCACCCGCGCCAACTCGTGCGCGTCCATCTCCTTCGGGGTGTGAGCGCCCGGCTTGTAGGGCAGCGCGGACGGACCGAGCGTCTGCCACGGCGACTGATCAGCCCGGAGCGGCTGATCACCGTCCCACGGCAGGCCCCAGCTCGCCTTGCGCCCGGCGTGCGCCAGCTGCATCCCGATGCGCGCGCTGGAGTGGGCCTTCACGAAGTCCACCACCCGCTTCCACGCCTCGGCCTGGGTGTCGTTCCACAGCCCCGCGCAGCCGTGGGTGATGCGGCCCTCGGGAGAGACGTCGGTCATCTCGGTGATCACGAGCCCCGCGCCGCCGACCGCGCGGCTGCCGAGGTGCACCAGGTGCCAGTCGTCGGGCACGCCGTCCTTCGCGGAGTACTGGCACATGGGCGAGACCACCACCCGGTTCTCCAGGGTGAGCGCGCGCAGCTTCAGCGGCGCGAAGAGCGGAGGCGGCAGGCTGCCGTCGTGGTTTCGCGGTGAGCCGTGCGTCTGCGCGAACAACTCATCCGCCGCCTTCACCAACGCGGGGTCGCGCTTGCGCAGGTTGTCCCAGGTGATGCGCTTGCTGCGCGTCATCAGGTTGAAGGTGAACTGCTCGGGCGGCTGGCTCACGTAGCGCGCCGAGTTCTCGAACCACTCCAGGCTCGTCTGCGCCGCGCGCTGCACCCGGATGGTCTCGGGCTTGCGGGATGACTCGTACGCCTCCAGCGAGCGCTCGACGTCGAGGCCGTGCGCTTTGAGCGCCGCGTGCAAGGCGATGGCGTCTTCCATCGCCAGCTTGGTGCCCGAGCCGATGGAGAAATGCGCGGTGTGCACCGCGTCGCCCATCAGCACCAGGTTCTCCCGCCGCCAGCGCTCGCACGTAATGGTGGGGAAGGTGCGCCAGATGGACTTGTTGGGGCACAGCGGGTGGCCGCCCAGCTCCTCCTTGAAGAGCTCCTCGAGGAAGGCGACCGATTGCGCCTCGGTCATCGAGTCCAGCCCGGCCTTCTTCCAGACCTCCTCGCGGCACTCGACGATGAAGGTGGATCGCGCGCCCGAGGGCTGCATCGGCTCCTGGGTGAAGGGGTACGCGTGCACCTGGAAGAGGCCGTGCGGCGTCTCCTTGAAGTGGAAGGTGAAGGCGCGCAGCGGCTTGGTGGTGCCCAGCCAGGTGAACTTGCACTTGCGCCAGTCGAGGTGGGGCTTGAAGTCGGCGGCGTAGCGGGTGCGCAGCGGGCTGTGCACACCGTCGCAGCCGATGATCAGGTCGGCGTCGGGGAGCGGCTCCACCGGCAGCTCCCTGCCGAAGGTGAGCTTGACCCCCAACTCATGGCAGCGGCGCTGCAACAGGTGCAGCAGGTCTCTGCGCGCGAGGCCACAAAAGCCATGGCCGGTGGACACGGTCGTCTTCCCGCGCACGGTGGTCTCGATGTCGTCCCAGTAGGCGAAGCGCGCCTCGATGGCCGCCAGGCTCTCGGGGTCGGCCTCGCGGAAGTTGCCCAGGGTTTCCTTCGAGAACACCACGCCCCAGCCGAAGGCGTCGTCGGGCTGGTTCTTCTCGAACACCTCGACGTCGACCTGCGGGAAGGACTTCTTCATCAACAAGGAGAAGTAGAGGCCCGCGGGCCCGCCGCCGATGCTGACGATGCGCATCGGCCCCGTCTAGCAGAGCGTATGCTGCGGCGATGCACGCCGTGCTCCTCGCCCTCCTCCTCGCTGCCGAGCCTGTCCTGAGCGGAGCCGAAGGGCCGGTGCCCGCCCTCACGTCGCTGGCGGGGCTCAACGTGCCAGCACTCAAGCCCTGGCTGATGGAGCAACTCCCGTCGCTCGCCCAATGCGCGCTCCCCACCGTGAAGGAAGGGACGGAGGAGGTGCGCGTGCAGGCGCAGTTCGCCAAGTCACCCGAGGTCTCGGTGATGCGCGTCGAGGGCACGCTCAGCGACGTGGCGTGCGTGCGAGGCGTGGTGGAGCGGTGGAAGCGCGACTCGAAGCA
>VFKJ01000896.1 GCA_009885595.1 Myxococcales bacterium
TCGGGCCCGAGCGAATGTCGCCCGCCACGAAGTACCCACGCGCCGGCGCGGTGCCCGCGCGGATCGAGTGCGTCTTCGCCCCCGAGCCGTCGGTGTCGCGCACGTAGAGGGTGAGCCCCTTCATGTCGAGATCGGTGCCCAGGGTGTTGAAGAGCTCGATCCACTCGCTGCCGGTGTCGGTGCTCTCGGGGTCGATCATCACCTCTGAGATCACCAAATCGCCCGCCACCCGGCCCTTGCAGGCATCGGGGGTGACCGGCGGAGGACAGCTCATCAGGGCCGCCGAGACGGCGATCACGATCCAGGTGCGGTTCATCATTCTCCCTCGTCCTTGTCGCTCCCGGCCTTGGAGTCCGTCGACAACATCTGCTCGAGCTCCTCGCTGGGGGCGAGGACCTGACCTGGCAATGTTACCTGCATCTGCAGCGCGTCGAGACCGCGCGAGTTGCGGTACTTCTGTACGACTCCGCGCACCTGCACGTACTCGCCGCGCTTGAACTGCAGGCCGGTGTTCAAGAGCACGTCGCGATCCCAGAACACGATGTCGAAGTTCTGGGTGCGCGTGCGCGCCAGCTTCACCACCGCGGGGCCGTTCTCGCGCTGAACGACTTCCTGCACCGCGCCCAGCACGGTGACTTCCTGGCCGAGGCGCTGCTCGAGCTTGAGCATGGCGTCCCAGCGGGTGAGCGCGATGTGCGTCTCCGGGTGCGCGGTCTGCTCGCGCTCGAACCGCGTGATGCCGGCCTCGCGCTCGCCCCACCAGCGCAGGCGCTCATCGTAGTCGTCGTAGTGCATCGCGCCCGGCTTCCAGATGCCGCGCTCGTTCTCCCGCGCTTCCTTCTGCGCCTCGACGAAGTCGCGGTGGAAGCGGCGGCTGCGGCCGTACTTCACGAAGTAGGGGCTGTGCCCCGCGCGCACGCACTCGACGTTGTAGTTGACCCACTGGCCGTTCTTCTTCGCGAAGATGTACGCGAGGTAGCGGCCGTAGAAGTCGCGGATTTCGCCAGGGTGATCGCGCTCGATGCGCACCGCGGTGACGCCCTCGAAGAAGTCCTGCGCGTAGTGCTTGGCGTCTTCACCTGCGGGGGTGGCCATCTTCACCGGCCTGGCCGAGGTGCCGCGCATCTTCTTCTTGTAGTCGTCCCAGCCGGCGGCGAACGCCTCGCGCTCGTGGTCCTTCTTGAAGGTCTCCTCGGTGTCGATGGCCAGCAGGCGCAGCGAGGCCTGCAGCCCCTTGACCCGCACGGTGTCGCCGTCGATCACCGCCGAGGGGCCGTCGAAGGGGAACTCACCCAGCTCGAGGCTGACGACCTCGAGCTTCTTGAGCAGCGCAGAGGTCTCGTCCCGCGTGAAGCGCTTGGACGCTTCCGTGGTGCCGCACGCGGACAACGCAATCGAGATCGAGAGAGTGAGGAGTGCACGCATGGCTAGAAGGCCACCTTCAGGTCGAGCTGAAACCGGTTCTCTGGGTTGGGGGCGCGGTTGGGAGTGGAGGCCCGCTGGTCGAGCCAGACCAAGAGGTCGTACCGCAGTGCGAGCTGCGTTCCCTTGGTGATGAACCACGTGCCCTCGACGTAGGTCCAAACGTACTCTTCGAGGTAGGCGGGGTCGGCGAGGTCCTGGTTCACGTATCGGCCCACCGCGCGGAACTGCAGGAAGTCGACGGGCCGGGTCTTGACCTCCGCCCTGATCGTCAGATCGTTGCGGAACTTGTCCTTGTACTTGAAGTCGTCCTTCCACGTGTAGGTGGCCTGCAGGGTGCCCTGAATGACCTTGCGCAGCGGGCGGGTGTCGATGCGCAGCCCGATCTTGTAGCTATCGCCTCCGCAACTGACGGTCCCTTCCTCGGTGAGGATGATGGTGCCGCTCGAGCAGGTGCCGTGCTCGGAGTAAGGGAGGTTGCGGTTGCGCATGTCGACCCAGATCGCGGGCTGGAAGAACTTCCACCCGTTGAAGTCGACGCGCCCGATCACGTTGAGGTTGGGCACGCCTGCCTGCGGCAAGGAGCTGTCGACAAAGGGGTTCACCCAGAAGTTCGCGGTGAGCCGCGACTCCCAGTCCTTCGACCACTTCGCCACCCAGCGAAGGCGCGCGCCGGTTTCGTTGCGTGCACGCTGGCCATCGGTCACGTCAGGTCCGGCGACGGGCCGCGAGCACACGGTGCCGAAGCCCGTGTCGTAGAAGCGCAGCGAGAGTTCGAGCTCGTGGCCTTTCGGGCTGAAGGTGGTGCGCTGCTCCGCGCCGTAACCACCGCGCCCATCGGTCCCGATGCGCCTGTCGAAGTTGTGCGTCGCCTCGAGAAAGAAATTGAACGCTTTGAAGCTGGTTTGCGCGTCGACTCCGATCGCTCCAAACGCGCCGCCGCTGGGGTACCGGCTCTGTTCCTGGAAGTCGAGTTCGAGCGGCGCCTGGCGGAAGAAGGGCAACGCCGCATAGCCCGTGACGCCGAGGCTCACCCGGTAGCTGGGCTTGACGGTGACGTGCGCGCCGCCGGTCAGTTCGTCGAAGGCCTGGCGGAGCGTGCTGAAGACGAGCCGCGAGCTGCCGTCGGGCAGATACACGTTGGGCGAATCGCACAGCGGGTCATTGTCGTCGTTCGGGTCCGCGCAGAAGCGCCGGTCGTAGAGGTCGTACTGGTAGATCGGGCGCTGCTGGTACGAGCCGAAGCCGTACAGCGACATGGTCGCTTCGTCGCCGAGCTTCAGGTCTTCGATCGAGCCCGCCACACCGCGGAAGGTCTCGCGCCAGCTGTAGTCGGGCGTGATGTAGAGATTCCTGGCGCCCTCGGAGGTGTCACAGCCCGAGGTGGGGTCGAGCAGCAGGTTCGCGCCTGAGATCTTGCAGGTCTGGGAGAGGTCCGGAGGTCGGCGGTAGTCCTCGACGAGGTAAATGCCACGCGGCGTCTGCCGGCGCGTGTTGTCCAGGGTCAGCCGCTCCGCGAAGCCGATCATGAACGTGCCCACCACCAGCCGCGCGTTGCCTGGCTTCCATTGCGCGTAGATGCGCGGGAGGTGCGGCGTGTAGAAGAAGCCCTTGCTGGTCAGCTCGTCGGTAAGCGGATCGTAGGTGGGCGGCGCCGCGCGCCGCCGCGTGGTGATCGCCATGAAACCCACGGAGAGGTTCAAGGGGCCCTTGAGCTTGCCCTTCAGGAAAGCCGGGGGCGGGACGTTGTCGGTCGTCGTGAATCGAGTCGCCGCCTGCAACTTGCCGCTCACCGGGAGGGCGGTCTTCAGGGCGTCCATGCGAAGAAACGGGGAGATCTGAATCAGCTGCTCCGCGGTCAATGCCCCAGCGCCCACCAGCTCAACAGGGTCTTCGATCTGCCCCTTCGACTTGCGGTACTCGAGGATTGCGTCGACGTCGGGGTAGGTGAGGCCGGGGAGATCGTAGAGCTGCTCGCGGCTGCCTGAGTTGAGGTCGACACCCTCGTTCAGCAGCTCCACCAGGGTCTGCGAGCTGTCTTCGGAGATGTCGCCGGCTTGCTCGAGCTCGAAGATGTCGTCTTCGTTGTCGATGTTGATCGCGTTCTCGTAGATCGCCGCGAACGCCGGCGCGGAGGCGAGACTCACGATGAGAGCGGAGGCGGTGAATCGCATCGGGCGGGGCCCGAACGCTACACCCCTCCCGCGCCCGTAAGCTCATGGAATCGAAGGCGGTTCTCCCAGAATCACCCGCGCCCGGCCTTCCATGGGGAGCTCGACCTCGGACACCTTCAGGTCCTGCGCCGCGGCCAGCTGGGCGAGGTGGCGCATCCACGGCTTGTAGGGCATCGAGTTGTCCGAGCAGCAGGGCACGATCGCGAACGGCACCTGGTGCTTCGCGGCGTAATCGATGATCACCCGGGTGGCGCCGTCGGGGTGCATGCCCACCACCAGCTCGCACTGACAGGGCTCGTCGAGGGTGAACTCGCGCTCGGCGAAGGTGACCGGCAGGTGCTTGTGGCGGCGATCGAAGGTGATCACCTCGCAGCCGCGGCGGCTGAGCGCCTCGTTCAGCTTTCCCTGGCCGCCGGCCACGTCGAACACACGCCTGGCGGCGGGGAAGCGGGCCCGCAGCAACTCGGCGAAGAGATCAAAGCGGCGTTTGTCGGCCATCTTCGGCTCGAATACCGTTCACCCCGAGCGGAGTCGAGGGGCGAGCTCGCACCGAAGCCGCTCAGCCTTGCAGTGTCGGCCCTCGACTTCGCTCGGGCTGAGCGGACCGGCCAGGCCGAACTACTCGACGGAGACGAGGCGCACCTTCTTGTAGATGCGGCGGTCCAGAGGCAAGCGCATGTCGATGAAACCCAGCGCTTCGTCGAACTCGAAGGTGAAGGTGGGCACCGGCGGCGAGATGGAGATGATCAGCTCGAAGCTCCAGATGGACGACAGGGTGCCGCGGCCTTCGAGCGCTTCGGGCGGGGGAGGGGGCAGCTTCTCGGCGGCGGTGCGCACGTCGGCCAGCGCTTCCTTGTCGACCTTTTGATCGTTCGAGGGCTGCACCAGCTCGACCTTCAGCAGCTTGCCGCTCTGGTCCTGCACCACCCGAATCACCGCGCGCCGGGTGGCCTTGTAGGCCTCGCGCATCTGCTTCTGCAGCTCCCTGCGCTGCTCGAGATCGGGGCCCGCGGGCAGCCCGCCCACGCGATCGTTCACCGCGCCGCGCCGGTTGGTGGTGTTGACGTCGCCCAGCGGGTTGCCGCTCCTGCCGTAGGTGGCGGCGCGATCGGCCCAGATCTCGTTGTAGAGCTTCACGTTCTGGCCGGTCTGTTCCACCAGGCCCTTGAGCCCGTTCTTCGCCACCCGCTCCGCGTCCCAGTTCTTGAGCAGCGCCTTGCCGAGCTGCGAGTAATACGGGTGCACCAGGCCGCGGTCGACGCGGCCCTTGCCCAGCGTCTCCTTGGCGAGCGTGCCGACCAGGTCCTTCGGCGGCGCGAGCGCGCGCAGCCCCTGGGTGGGCGCGTCGTCTTCGGCGACGATCGTCCCCGCGTCGAGCGCGACGGCGAAGCTGCCGCCAGGCACCAGCGACACCCGCGCCAATGGCACGTCTTCCACGGGGCGATCGGGCGGTGGCGTCGGGGCGGGCTCAGGCGGTGAACTCTCCGGCAGCGGCGTCGCGCGGGGCGTCGGCTTCACCTGCGGGGCGGGCTTCACCTGCGGCGGGGCCTTTACCGGGGGCGTGGGCTCGGGCTCCGGTTCAGGTGGCCGCTCGGGCGGGGGCTTCCTCGGCTCGAGGAAGACGAACTCAGCGCTCACCTCGTGGGGCGGCTCGGACACCCTGTGCAACCCCATCCACCCGACGAGGAGGCAATGCAGCACCACGCTCGCAGAGAGCGCCGCCAGCCCCCACTTGTTCTCCTTCGGCCCCACGGTCTCGAATGTGCCTCAGCTGGTGAACGCGCTCAGGGGTAACAGAGGAACGGTCTCGTCGCAGTGCGTTCATGCGGGGCGGCGGCGTCGACCGAAGAGCACCGCGAGCGCCAGCATTGGCCACCCACCCACGGCGCTGCAGCCCGGGGCGGCGGGGAGCTCGAGGCGCGCCACCGGCAGGGTGAGGGGCGGCGGGTCGAAGCAGGCGTTGGTGCCGGTGAAGCCGGTGCGGCAGGTCTGGGGCGGGAGGCACTCGAGGGTGTTCGCGCAGGGCTGGCTGCAGCGGGCCTGGTCCACCGTGGGGCCGTTGCACACCGAGCCGCTGGTGCAGAAGGTCGCGCCGGGAAGGCAGGCCTCGGTCGGCCTCGACGAGGGGAGCTGCGGTTGCTGGCACACTCCGCGGGCGAGGTCGCAGCCAAGCCCCTCGGTGCAGTCGGCGTCTGAAGCGCAGGTCCTGGAGCAGTAGGGGGACGGGTGCTGGGCGTCGCTCACGCACTGCCGACCCCGGCAGTCCCAGGGCGCGGTGCACGGCTGGCCCAGCGGCACGCAGTCGGGATCGACGGGTCCGCACACGCCCACGGCACACACGTCGTTCGCCGCGCAGTTCTCCTCGAACTCCGAGAGCCACTGGAGGACGAACTCGGCCCTGGCGTCGATGCGGGTGTCCGCGCCATCGAGGCAGTCCTCGCCGCGGGTGAAGCTGTGCACGCCGATCAACCGCTCCACCCCGTCGCCGAAGGTGTGGAAGGTGGGCCCGCCGGAGTCGCCGTGGCAGATGCCCTTGTCGACGAAGTTGCCCACAAAGATGAGCTCGGTGGTGAGCTGGCGAATGGTGAGGTCCACCGTGCGGCGGGTGCCCGTGCCCGCATCGGGCGCGTCGGCGCCGTAGCCCACCGCGCGCACCGGCGCCCCGCCCAGGCCCGTGAGCGTCGCCTGGTTCCACGGGCTGGGCGTGGTGGACTGCGGCGTCTCGAGCAGCGCGAGCGCCAGATCTCCGCCCAGCCCGGCGGCCGCGTTCCAGCTCGGGTGGAGCCGCGTCTGGGTGACCCGCACGGTGTTCACGCCGGGGATCACCTCGGCCTCGGTCGGCGCGTTGCTGGCGATGAGGGTGACCGTGGTGGCGCCCAGCATGGCGGCGTCGGCGCAGTGCGCGGCGGTCAACAACGTGCGCGGTGCGATCAAGGTGGCGCTGCAGCGCGTGCTCGCGCCGTTGTCTCCGCGGATGTCGAGCATGAAGACGCTCTTGTCGATGAGGCTGGGCGAGCCGCCGACGATCGCCTGGCGCGCCGCTCGACTCGGCTGCGGCGGCCCGTCGCAGGCGCCCAGCGCGAGCGCGACCACCAGGCTGACGAAGCGGAGCGCGCTCACCTCGTCAGTCTGCCAAATCCCTCAGGTGCGCGGGCGACGGCGCCGGAGCAGGGGAGCGGCCAGCAGCCAGAGCCCAAGCCCCGCGCCGCTCGCCGAGCAGCCCTGGGCCACCGCGCCCACGGTCACCGACGCGGCCGGGACGATCACGTTGCTGAAGCGCAGCTCGCTCGGCCGGCAGA
>VFKJ01001191.1 GCA_009885595.1 Myxococcales bacterium
ACCGAGGCGCCCACCGGCTCGATGCAGTGGTACTGGGTCGGGCTGCCCTTGGTGTTGTCCACCTTCACACAGGGGACCAGGTCGAGCAGGGCAGGGCCGCGGTCCTTTCCGTTCTCCTGGTAGTCCAGGAACTTCTTGATCAGCTCCGCGCTGGGGGGCGGCTCGACGGGCCCGGCCGGAGCGGCAGGCGCCGCGGTTCCTGCGTCCTGCGCGAAGGCGAACGAAGCGACCAGCGACACAGCGACGACGACCGAGCGGCGAATCATGGGTGCTCCCCAGGGTTGGAAGGGGCGGAGTGTGCCCAATGGCTCCCCCGTGAGGAATGGATTTCGCGAGGAGCGAATGCTACGGGCCGCCTCGCTCATGCCGTCTGAGAACGCTCACATCCGCAACTTCTCGATCATCGCCCACATCGATCACGGCAAGTCCACGCTCGCCGATCGGTTACTCGAGAAGACCGGCACCACCAACAAGCGGGATGAGAAGGCCCAGTTCCTCGACAACATGGATCTCGAGCGCGAGCGCGGGATCACCATCAAGGCCCAGACCGTGCGCATGAAGTACAAGGCGCAGGACGGTCAGGACTACATCCTCAACCTCATCGACACCCCCGGGCACGTCGACTTCGCGTACGAGGTGAGCCGCTCGTTGGCTGCCTGCGAAGGCGCGCTGCTGGTCGTCGACGCCACCCAGGGGGTCGAGGCCCAGACGCTCGCCAACGTGTACATGGCGGTCGAGTCGAACCTCGAGATCATCCCGGTCATCAACAAGATCGATCTCCCTTCGGCGAACATCCAGGGCACCCGTGACGAGATCACCGATCTCATCGGGTTGGATGGCGAGAAGGCCGTGCCGGTGTCCGCCAAGGAAGGCGTGAACATCGACGTGCTGCTCGAGGCGATCGTCAAGTTCGTGCCGCCGCCCGCAGGCGAGCTCACCGCCCCCCTGAAGTGCCTGGTCTTCGACAGCTGGTACGACAACTACCGCGGCGTGGTGATGCTGATCCGCGTGGTCGAGGGCGAGGTGAAGATCGGCCAGAAGATCCGCCTCTGGTCGAACCAGAAGGAATTCGAAGTGCAGGAACTGGGCGTGATCTGCCCGTACTCCCAGGCCGTGAAGTCGCTGATGGCCGGCGAGGTGGGCATCTTCGTCGCCAACGTGAAGGAGCTCGCCGACGCCAAGGTGGGCGACACCATCACCGACGCGGTGCGGCCCACCACCACCCCGTTCCCCGGCTTCAAAGAGGTCAAGCCGATGGTCTTCTCGGGCATCTTCCCGATCGAGGCCGCCGACTACGACAACCTGCGCGACGCGCTCACCAAGCTGCGCCTCAACGACTCGGCCTTCACCTGGGAACCCGAGACGTCCACCGCGCTCGGCTTCGGCTTCCGCTGCGGCTACCTGGGCCTCTTGCACATGGAGATCGTCCAGGAGCGCCTCGAGCGCGAGTACAACCTGAACCTCATCTCCACCGCGCCCTCGGTGGTCTACAAGGTGTTCCCGAACGGCGGCGAGCCGTTCACCATCGACAACCCGGCCAAGCTGCCCCCGGTGCAGAACATCGAGCACCTCGAGGAGCCGTTCCTCATCTGCCACATCCACGTGCCCAACGAGCACCTGGGCGCCATCCTCGGCCTGTGCCAGGAGCGCCGCGGCGTGCAGAAGGCGATCGACTACCTGGGCACCAGCGGCACCCGCGTTCGCGTGACCTATGAAATGCCACTGGCCGAGGTGGTGTTCGACTTCTTCGACAAGATGAAGTCGGTCAGCCGCGGCTATGCCTCACTCGACTACGAGCTCGGTGGCTACCGCACCGCCGACCTGGTGCGCGTCGACATCCTGATCAACTCCGAGATCGTCGATGCCCTCTCGATCATCGTGCACAAGGAACGCGCGTATCAGCGCGGCCGCGAGGTCTGCGAGAAGCTCAAGGAAGTGATCCCCAAGCAGATGTTCGAGGTCGCCATCCAGGCCGCCATCGGCAGCCGGATCATCAGCCGCGAGACCATCTCCGCCATGCGCAAGAACGTGCTCGCCAAGTGCTACGGCGGCGACATCTCGCGCAAGCGCAAGCTCCTCGAGAAGCAGAAAGAGGGGAAGAAGCGGATGAAGTCGGTGGGCAGCGTCGAGCTGCCGCAGGAGGCCTTCCTCGCCGTCCTGAAGTCGGAGAACTGACGTGGCCGCGGACGTGCCCCCCTCATTGCCGACGCTGGCCCAGGCCGTGCTCGGCCGGCTCTCGAAGGAAGACCAGCAGAAGCTCAACAAGTGGCGCTGGCACGATCGCCTGGTGAGCCTGTGGGCCCCGGTGACGGTGCTGGCCCTCGTCTTCCTCGCCTACCTGCTGGTCGTCGAGAGCTGGGTCTGCACCTACCTGTGGCTGCAGCCGGCCATGCAGGCCGTCGGCCTGGGGTGCTTCGGCTGGTGGCTGGTGCTGGTGGTGATGCGCACGCCGCTGACGAAGAAGTGGAACGAGGCGCGCGAGGCCCGCTACCGCGCCGAGGAGATCCTCGCCGAGGTCGAGTCACTCGCCACCAAGGCGCGCAAGCACCTCAAGGACAAGGCCTGGGACGAGCTGGTCGCCGCTTCCGAGGCCACCGTGCGATCGTTCGGGCAGGGTGCCGAGCAGGTGAAGGCCGCCTCGAAGTTGCTCGAGGCCGCCTACGACAAGCACCTCAAGTCGTTCAAGCGCGGCTGGCTCGACTTGAGCGGCGGCTTCGCGCGCGCGCTGCTGATCGCGCTCTCGTTCCGCGCGGTGCTGCTCGACCCCTTCAAGATCCCCTCGGGCTCGATGATCCCTACCCTCGAGCTGGGCGATCAGATCTTCGTCAACAAGTTCATCTACGGGGTGCGGCTGCCCTTCACCAACTACGTGCCGTTCGTGATCGTCCGCCCGCCGAAGGCCGGCGACGTGATCGTCTTCAACAACCCGGTCAACCCGCAGTACGACTACATCAAGCGGGTGGTGGGCGTGCCCGGCGACACCCTCGAGTTCACCGAAGAGGGGCTGGTGAAGAACGGCCAGCTGCAGGCGCGCACCCTGGAGAACGCCGACTACCGCTTCTGGGAACACAACGAGGTGCAGGTCACCTCGTTGGACAGCTTGAGATACTGGGTCAGCACCTGGCGCGAGGACGACTGGTCCGCCCGCCCCGAGTCCCTCTACCGGGAGTCCTTCGAGGGCGTGCCGCACCTGATCCTCGACGAGGCCGAGCGCCGCAAGGCTTCCCTGTCCCAGATGGAAGTGAAGAGCGTGAAGGTGCCCGAGGGCTCGGTCTTCGTGATGGGCGACAACCGCAACAACAGCCTCGACAGCCGCTTCGGCCTCAACAACTTGAACGGCAGCCGCGCCCCCGAGTTCGTCCCCTTCGGCAGCATCAAGGGCAAGGCGACGGTGATCTGGTTCTCGCTGTCCCACGGCGGCTTCTTGAGCTCGTTCTTCGGGGGGACCGGCGTTCGCTACGATCGCTTCTTCACCCCGGTGACGATGTGCGGTGACGAGGCCCCCCGGAAGTAAGCTCGACGTTGCTTGACGCGTCGCGTGGGCCGTGGCTACTTGGCTTCGTGCGCAACAACGGTGAGACCAACCCCGGTACCTACGTCGTGGTCGCCCTGCTCGCTGCCGCAGGCTTCTACGTCTACCACGTGGCCCCCGTGTACTGGGACAACATGGAAGCCAAGGAAGCCGCCTCCGAGGCCGTCAGCGTGTACGTGCTCAGCGGCGAGGAGGTTGCCCGCAACGGCCTGCTGTACCGCCTCAACAACAACCAGTCGGTCAGCCACTTCGAGGTCGATGAAGAAGGGGTGGAGTCGATCAAGCCCGGCTACGGCCTCGAGCCCGAGAACATCACCATCGACGTCGACGAGAAGACCAAGAAGATCGTGGTGCGCATCGAATACAACCGCATCATCGAGTTCTCCCCCTTGAAGAAGCGGAAGAACTTCCACCTGGTGGCCGAGAAGATCGGGACGATCAGGTGACCTCGCGCCGTCACCTGCTCGGCATCGAGGGGCTCGGCAGGAGCGAGCTGGAGCAGCTGTTGACCCGCGCCCACGAGTACCGCGAAGGGCGCGTCGGCGGCCGGCACCTGGTGGGGCGCGTGGTCGCCAACGTCTTCTACGAGGCCTCCACCCGCACCCGCTCGAGCTTCGAGGTCGCCGCCGCCAGCCTGGGCGCGCACGTGCTCAACTGGTCCGTCACCGGCTCGTCCGCCTCGAAGGGGGAGACGCTGGTCGACACCGCGAAGAACATCGCCGCGCTCGGGGTCAGCATCATCGTGGTGCGGCACCAGCACAGCGGCGCCGCGGCCCTGGTGGCCCGCTCGGTGGGCTGCTCGGTGGTCAACGCCGGAGACGGCCAGCACGAGCACCCCAGCCAGGCCCTCCTCGACGCCTACACCCTGTGGCGCCGCTGGGGCACGCTGGAGGGCAAGCGGGTGGCGATCGTCGGCGACATCCTCCACAGCCGGGTCGCCCGCTCGAACCTGCACTGCCTCAAGGCCCTGGGCGCCAGCCTGGTGTTCTGCGGCCCGCCCACCATGTTGCCCGCGGGCCTGGCGGAGCTGGGCGCCGAGGTGACCACCGACTTCGACGCCGCGCTCGATCGCACCGACGCGGTGATGATGCTGCGCATCCAGCGGGAGCGGCAGGGTGACGCGCTCTTCCCCACCACCGCCGAGTACCACGCGCGCTGGGGCCTCACGAACGAACGCGCCGCTGCGCTCAAGCCCGAGGCCGTGGTGCTGCACCCGGGCCCGGTCAACCGCGGGCTCGAGCTGTCGCCCGAAGTCGCCGACGGCCAGCGCAGCCTGATCCTCGAGCAGGTCGAAAATGGCGTCGCCGTGCGCAAGGCGATCCTGGAGGCGGTGTCATGAGGCTCGTGCTCCGGGGTGGCAGGCTGCTCGACCCCGCCTCGAAACGCGACGGGCCCGGCGAGGTGTTGATCGTCGACGGGCAGATCGCGGCGGTCGGCTCCACCGTCGATTCCGCGGGCGCGAAGGTGATCGACTGCGGCGGCGCGTGGGTGACGCCGGGCTTCGTCGATCTGCACAGCGTGCTCAAGGACAGCCGTGACCTCGACTCGGCGCTGCGGGGTGGCTTCACCACCGTGGTCGCGGCTCCCGAGTCGGTGCTGCTGCGCGACGACCGGCTCGAGCTGCTCTGGGCCGCGCCGCTCACCCGCAAGCTCGAGGGTGAAGAGCTGGGCGAGATCCCCGCGAGCGCGGCCTGCTTGAGCCAGGGTTTTCGGCCGCTGGTGAAGTCGGGGGTGCTGCGCCGCGCGCTGCAATACGCAGCCTCGAGCAAGCTGCTGGTGCTCCACGCCGAAGATCCGACGCTCACGCTCGCGGGCGTGATCGGCATCAGCCTGACGGCGACCCGCCTGGGGTTGCCCGCGTCGCCCGTCGCCGCAGAGGCCGCCGTGGTCGCGCGCGATCTGCTGATCCTCGAGGAGACCGGCGGCCGCCTACACTTCGCTCACCTCACCACCGCCCGCAGCGTCGAGCTCGTTCGCGCCGCTAAACAGCGCGGGCTGCAGGTCTCGGCCGACGTCACGCCGCACCACCTCACGCTCGATGATCGCGCGGCCGAGGGCTACTCGCTCGAGGCCCGGGTGTGGCCTCCGCTCCGCAGCCAGGCCGACGTGAAGGCGCTCGCCCTGGGCCTCGCCGACGGCACCCTCGACGCGGTGGCCTGCGATCACGTGCGCGTCGACGTGCTCGACCGCGAACACCCCTTCGAGGCGTGCGCGCCCGGCTGTGAGGCCTTCGAGCAGGCGCTCCCCGCGGTGCTCGCCCTGGGCCTGAGCCCCACGCGCACGGTGGAGGTGCTCTCGACGGCGCCGGCGCGGTTGCTGGGGCTCTCCCGCGGCATCCTGCCCGGCCAGCGCGCCTCCCTGACCGTGGTGGATCCACAGGCGCGCTGCGTCGGCGGTGTCGTCATCGGAGCGCGTCATACTTTCTCCTCGGGAGT
>VFKJ01000252.1 GCA_009885595.1 Myxococcales bacterium
GGGCAACCACACCCGCTCCGCCGACTCCGCGTAGCAGCCCAGCAGCTGCGTGGTGTTCCCCAGCTGGAAGTCCCTGGAGAGCCAGTGCGCGCCCGCGACGCCGACCTCGCGCTCGAGCCAGCGCACCTTGCAGGTGGCGCAGGCGGCGCCCGTGTCGATGCCGCCCACGGCGAACATCGCCTCGGGTGAGGCGCCGCAGACTGCGTTGAGCGAGTGGCCCCGCTGCACGCGCGGGGTGCTGCGCCAGGTCAGGCCGCCGTCGAGCTCCACCACCGCGGTGGAACCCGCGATGCCCGCCACCAGCAACTTCGGGCCCGGCAGCGCCACGGCGGCAGGCCACACCCCGGGCTGCACCACGAAGCGGGTGAGGCTCTCGGCCTCGTCGAGGTAGCCGAAGTCGAAGCCGTTGTTGCCGAGCACGAAGAGGCCCCCGTCGGCGGGCACGAACTCGAACACGGAGAAGCCTGAGAAGCCTGCGTCGCCCACCCCGCGCCAGCCGCCATCGGCGTCGCGGTGCACCACGGTTCCGCGACCCAGCCCGTTGCCGCCGAAGGTGAGGCCGCCCGCGCGCGCCACGCCGGCGAGCGTGTCCTGCAGGGGCACGGTGTCGAGGCGGCGCCAGTCACCGACGCGGCTGGGGTCGCGGGTGAACAGCTCGTTGCGCCGGGTGACCGCGTAGAGCGTGCCGTCGGCGTCGGCGAACACGTCGCGGATGTCTTCGATGGAAGGGAAGGTCTCGAGGGTCCAACGCGAGAAGGGGTCGATGAGCGCGGCGCGGCTGAGCACCCGGCCCGCGGGCCCCGCGGCGAGCGCGCCCCCGTCGCCCAGGCTCCAGACGGTGCGCAGCTGGCTGTTGAAGCCGGTGAGGGTGCCTTCGCGTTCCCAGCGGGTGCCGTCGAAGTGCAGCACCACCCCGCTGGTGCCGACCACGTAGACGTCGTTGGGCGCCGTGCCGTGAATCCCGATCAGCTCGGCTCCGGGCGGCGCGGACACTTCCTGCAGGCGCGAGCGCTCGCCGTCGAAGAAGAGGACGGTGCGGTTTTCCCCCACGAACCAGGTGTGACGCGCGTCGAGGCGCAGCGCGGCGTTCAGGTTGAAGCCCTGCGGCAGGGGGTTTTCCCAGCACCAGCCCTCGGCGGTGCACAGCGACGGAAAGCCGCAGCGGTTGGGCTCGTTGACGCCGCATTCCTGAGCTGCGGGGCAGCTGCGCGCGCACTCGTGCTCGCCGCCGCAGCCGTCAGCGACGAAGCCGCAGTCCACCGCGGCGCAGAGGGCTTCGACGTCGTCGGGCGGCACGCAGACCCCCGAGTCTTCGGGTTCGCTGGGGGGGCGGCAGTAGCCGTCGGGTGCGCAGGCCTGCCCGGCGATCGCGCAGCTGCCGTCCTGCTCGCAGCGATACAGGACGTTGGACGGCAACGGGCAACCCAGGAGGACGAGGAAGGCGCCCTTCGCGAGGAGTGACCGCACGGGCGGCAGTATACGCGTCTTCATTGAAGCAGCAGCTTGTCGAGCGCTTCCTTTCGCAGCCGCGCCTGGGTTCGGGTCCCAAATGACTCGAAGGCGTAAGCGCGGCCGTCCTTGGTGATGGCGCTCAAGCGGTACTCCATCACCGTGCGCGCGCCGCCGAAGTCATCGGAGTGGGTGTGGGCGTGGTCGGTCACCTCGAAGGCCTCGAGCTCCTGCGGCTGGAGCCGCAGCGACTTCTCTGCGCGCGCGGGGATCTTCCACCGCAGCGTGAGGCCGTCGCCGCGCTTCGCCTCGAGGCTGCAGGAAGCGAGGGCGGTGCCGGCGCCGAGGGCGGCGATGCCACCGCCGATCGCCGTGAACGCGAGGGGAATGAGCTTGAAGGGCACGGGGATCGGCAGGCGGAGGAAGCCCGCGCCGACCGCGGCGAAGACGCCACCGAACGCCGCGGTGGCGCCGCCCACGACCTTCTGGGCGGTGCTGGGGCCCTTGAGGGTGAGGCGGTCGTCAGAGCTGAAGGTCACCTCCATCTGCGGACACGGCGGCGAGTCGAACCAGCGCATGGGAGGACACTATCAATAACTGTTTCCCTCTCCCCCGGGGGGAGAGGGTCGGGGAGAGGGCTTAGAGCAGTGTGATCCCCGCGGTCGTGGGCGACTGATCAACAAGCCCTCTGCGCGAGGGAGACAGTTGGCGATTCTTCCGCTCGCGCA
>VFKJ01000247.1 GCA_009885595.1 Myxococcales bacterium
CATGATCTGGGTCGCTCCACCTCGGCCAGACGTCCGCTGCGCTTCCGTCTGTCTCGCGCAGCGTTCCGCTGCTATCGGTTCCGCTCCATGAGCACCGCAGCACTTCCCCAGGATGGACGCCGCCTACGCGCGGTCCGCACCCGCGCGCGCATTCTCGAGGCGCTGCTCGAGCTGATCGACGAGGGGCGGCCCGAGCCCACCGCCGCCGAGATCGCCGAGCGCGCGGGGGTGGCCCTGCGCTCCATCGCGCAGCACTTCAAGACCCGGGAGCAGCTGCTGGGCGCGCTCGCCGAGAAGCACCTGGCGCGCCTGCCTTCGAGCGAGCCCGCCACCATCACCGGCACCTTCGACGAGCGCCTGGTGGCCTTCGTGAGCGGCCGCGGCCGCGCCCTCGAGACGAGCGTGGCGATTCGGCAGATGGGGCGCAGCGCCGAAGGGCGCTGGGAGGCGATCTCCGCCGCGTTCGAGGAAGTGGGGCGCCAGCGCCGCAAGGAACTGCAGCGCGCCTTCGCCGCAGAGCTCGCCGCGAAGGACTCGTGGGTGCTGGAGGCCGCCGACGCCGCCAGCTCGGGCTCCTTCTGGGACTCCCTGCGGCAGGGCCAGGGCCTGTCGGTGAAGCGTGCGAACTCCGTGGTGCAGGAGACGCTGCGCCGATTGCTTTCGCCCTGATCCCCCGTTCATCCCAAGCGAAGTCGAGGGAGCAACTCGCTCGAAGCTGCGTACACTTGCGGAGCCCTCGACCTCGCTCGGGCCGAACGGTTGGGCCCCTCATTTCTGCCGATTGAGCGGAGGCGCATGAACCATGTTCGAAGAACTGCTCACCGCCGCGCGCTTCTCGAAGGTGACCACCTGGGGGCGGTTTCTCTGGGGCGAGGCGGGCAACACGCGCTCGCTCTACGAAGCCGAGGGCGAGGTCGCGCACTTCGATCTCGAGGGACGCTGGCAGCGCGCCAGGCTCTCCGGCCGCACGCTCTTGCGCGGGCTCGATGGCGTGGTGCTCGAGCGCTTCGGCGGCGCGCGGGGTGAAGACGTTCGGCTGACCGAGCCGCGCGCCGCGCACCAGGCGGTGACGGCGTTGCTGGCGCGCGCGCGCGTCGACGCGCCGGTGGCGCTCCCCTCCTGCACGGTCGAGCAGCTGCTCGCGGAGAAGGAGCGGTTCCTCGAGGCCTACCGCCCGGTGGGCATCGTGCCGCCCGATCGCTACCGCTCGCTCATCATCCAGGCGACGCAGGGCTGCGCGTACAACGGGTGCCTGTTCTGCTCGCTGTACAAGGGCCAGCGCTACCGGGTGGTGCCGCCGAACGAGCTGCGCGAGCACGTGCAGAGGGTGAAGGCCTTCGTCGGCTCGGGCCTCGCGGCGCGGCGCGGTGTGTTCCTCGGCGAAGCGAACGCGTTGGCGATGCCGCAGACGGCGTTGCTCGAGGTGTTCGAGATTCTGCGCTCTGAGCTGCCGGCGCTGGCGAGCGACGTCTCCAGCTTCATCGACGCGTTCGAGGAATACCGCAGCGTCGATGAGCTCACGGCGCTGCGCGCGCAGGGGCTCACCCGGGTGTTCATCGGGGTGGAGTCGGGTGACGAGGCGACGCTGGGCGCCCTGGGAAAGCCCGCGACCATCGCCGGGGTGGGGAAGCTGGTGGAGACGCTCAAGGCCGCGCGGGTGTCGGTGGGCGTCATCTTCCTCGCGGGTCTGGGCCCGGCGCACGTGGAGAAGTCGTCGGACCTGGTGGCGAGGCTGGGGCTCGATGCAGGCGAGCGTGGCCGG
>VFKJ01000796.1 GCA_009885595.1 Myxococcales bacterium
TGGTGGGCAGGCGATGGGCGGTGGCGGTGGCAGTGGCGGCGGCGACGGCGGCTTCACCGATGGCGGGCCGGACGGGGGCACCGACGCGGGAACGGATGCCGGCTCGAGCGATGCCGGCTCGGACGGCGGGACGGATGCGGGCGTGCCTGATCACCTCGTCATCACCACCCCTGCGCAGACGCTGATCGCCGGCGCCTGCTCCAGCCCCCTCACCGTCCAGGTCCGTGACCAGTTCGATCGCCCCATCGCGGTCACAGCGAACCTGCAGCTGACCCTGAGCTCGTCGCTGGCCCAGGTGAGCTTCTTTGGCAACACCACCTGCGCCGGCGGCAGCACGCTCTCCACCACCATCCCCCTGGGGGCGACCTCGACCACGGTCGCCTTTCGCGGCCTGCAGCCGGGGACCACCGTGCTGACCATCGGCGCCCTCGCGGGGAAGCCGGGCGCGGTGACCCAGACCCAGACCCTGACGGCGCTGCCCACTTCCCTGGTGTTCCTCAGCGCCGCGCCCACCACGCCCCTGGCGGGCGCCTGTCTCCTGGCCACCGTGGAGGCGCGCTACAACGCCACCCCCACCAACGTCGCGGCCGACGCCACCATCACCTTGCAGAGCACGGTGCCGGGCGGGCTGCGCTTCTTCTCTGACCCCGCCTGCGCCACCTCGGTGACCTCGACGCTGATGCCCGCTGGCCAGAGCCGGGCGAGCTTCTACGTGAAGCCCATCTCGGGGGTCCTCAACACCATCTCGGCGATCGCCCCGTTCGGCACGGCCACCCAGGCGTTTCAGGTGACCGGGGTGGTGAGGCGCGGGCAATGCTCAATCGGCGGCGCGCAGACCACCTTCTCCTGCCCCATCGGTCCAACGGCGCAGCAATCGACCGCCCGGACGATGGTGGTGTACCAGGCCACCGCCCAGGCGAATGACCCCGTCCTGTACGAAGTTCGCTGCCGGCTCGCCACCACAGACCTGCTCACCTGCGAGCGCCTCGGGTCCGGCGCTGCTGGGGTGAACATCAGCTGGCAGACCGCCGAGCTCCCGACCGGGCTGGTGGTGCAGCGGGGCTTTGCCTCGAGCTGCCCTCTCGACGGCATCGTCCCGCTGATACCGCCGGTGAATCCCGCGAGCTCGTTCGTGCTGTCGAGCTTCTCCGGCATCGGCCCGAACTTCGACGCAGACAACCTCTCGGCCATGCGCCTGGCGCCTGATGGGGGGTCCCTCTTCATCGACAACCGGGACAGCGCCGGCGATGACTGCAGGGGGTACGAGTACCAGGTGGTGCAGCTCAGCGGCGTGACCGCGTTGCGGGCGAGCTCGGGCACACTGCTGGCAGGCCAACGGCAGCTGACGCTGTCGGGGTTGACGCCAGCTTCCCTCAGCACCACCGTGCTGCTGAACCAGGTGGTGATGTCGGCGACGCCGCCCTTTTCCATCTCGATGTGCAACCTGCTGGTGCGGGCGGAGCTCGCGAGCACCACCTCGCTGCTGTTCAGCCGGGGCGCCGACAACAACAACCCGCCCTCGTGCTCGGAGGTGACCCTCGCCGACATTCCCTGGGAGCGGGTCGACTTCGGCTCGCGCGCGCGGGTGCAGCCCTTCACCGTCGCGCTGAACAACAACTCGTTCGACCAGACCATCCTCCCCGTCGACCCCACCCGCACCCTGGTGTTCGCCGGCGGGCAGGTGGCCGGAGGGCAATCGTCGGGAGAGACCGCGATCGACTTTCAGAGTGAGGACTCCATTAGCCCGGCCCAGGCGCGCTTCGAGCTCACCAGCGCGACGACCGTGCGGGTGACGCGCGCGAACAACCAGTCGAGCGGCCTCATCACCTTCTACGTGGTCGAGCTGGAGCCCTGATCAGCTGACGTCGACCAGCTCGAGCCACCGCGTCTTCCCCGCGAGCTTGAGCTCGACCTCGTCACCTTCGCGCTTGCCCAGCAA
>VFKJ01001216.1 GCA_009885595.1 Myxococcales bacterium
CTGAGGCACGATCGCCTTGACGCGGGCCTCCTCGGCGAGGCGCGCCTGCTCGGCCTCACGCTCGGAGCTCAGCCGCTTCTGCTCAGGCTCGTAGACTCCGAAGTACCAGCCCACCCCGCCGCCGACCGCCAGCCCGGCGATGATGAGCGCGATCCACTTGCCGCTGCCGCCGCCCTTGCCGACCGCCCGGAGGAGCTCTTCGTCGCTGGGCTCGGGCACAGGCTGCCGGCGCGGCGCAGGAGGCGCCGGAGGGGGGAAGCGCCCACCCTGCAGCGTCTGCGTGAGCGGCGCCGGCGCGGCGGGAGCCGGCGGGGCGGGAGGCGAAGGCGCTGCAGGAGGCGCAGGCTCAGCGTCGAAGCGCCCACCCTGCGTCGTCTGCTTCACCTGCGGCGGCTTGCGGAAGGACGGCGGCTCGGGAGGGAGGGTCTCGGGCTGCGGCTCGGGCGCTGGGGCGGAGAACTGCCCGCCCCGCCAGGTGTCGGTGATCTTCCCCGCAGGGGGCGGCTGGCCGGGAGCTGGCGTCGCGGAATGGTGCAGCGCTTCCATCGCGCGCACCTTCGAGGCGTCATCGACGACCTGAAAGAAGCTCGCCAGCTCGGGGATGTTGCCCAGCCGCTTCCACGTCTCGCCGGTGAGCGAGATCTGATCGTCGCGCGCGACCTTGCCCTCGATGATCCACTTCTGGAGCATCGTCAGATCGCGGCAGGGAAAGACGTTCCCCGAGGCCTGGCGCAGCTTCCACTCCCGGCTGGGCGGGGACGGCGGAAGGTCGGGCGCGGTCCCCGAGGAGAGGTCGATCGGCGGATCGCCCCGCGTGGGCAGCGTCACCACCAGCTGCTTCTTCTTCACCCGGAAGACGTGGCCACACGAGGTGCACTTGACGGTGACCCCGTCCTCGGTGACGCGCGCGTCGTCGAGCTCGTACTCCGTCTGGCATTTGGGACAACCGACGTCCATGTACGACGCACCGTAGATCACCCTTGGGGCCCCGTCGTGAACTTGTCTTGGTAGGCGCCCCTCACCCCAACCCTCTCCCCGCTCGCGCAGGGAGAGAGAGACAGCCGAAAAATTGCGGGATCCGCCCCCCCTCCTACAGTGCCCGGTGGATCAGCCTTCTACAGGGGTGTCTCAGCATGTCGGTCAAGCGCAAGGGCGAGAAGTCCCTCCTCTCCAAGCAGGACATCGCTTCTCGGCGGAAGGTCCTCACCCAGAAGAAGATGAAGCACTCGGGCACCGGCCGCCGGGCCATCGTCGGCGTGGCGCTGCTCGCCATCTCGGTGATGTCCTTCCTCGCGGTCGCCACCTTCGACGCGCGCGATCGCCTCGGGCCCGGCTTCAAGAACGCCGTGGGTCCGGTGGGACACGCCCTCGCCGAGGCCTTTCGCGGGCTCTTGGGTGTCTGCGCCTTCGTGCTGCCCCTGGTGGGGCTGTACGCGGCCGGCATCCTCTTCGTGGGTGATCGCGAGAAGCGCCGCTGGCCCCAGGCGATCGCGCTGGGCCTGCTGCTGGTGGCAGGGGCGATCCTCGCGCAGCTGATGTTCAAGGAAGACGCCTCGTGGGCGCACGCCCCGGGTGGCCTCATCGGCCGCGAGCTGGGCGGGGTGATGACCGCGCTCTTCTCCACCGTGGGCACCGTGGTGCTGGTCAGCGCGACCGCCGCGGTGGCCTTCATCGTGGGCACGCAGTTCGCCTTCCTGCGCCTGTGCGCGTGGGCCTGGGAGAAGACCCTGGTGTTCGTCGAGGCCGCGAAGGCGTGGGCCCTGGCCTTCATCGAGAAGCAGAAGCTCGCCTACGTGGAGCGGCAGCTGGCCGCGGAGAAGGCGAAGGAAGAAGAGGCCGCCTTCCTCTCGCAGCTGGAGACCGAAGAGGCCGAGCTCGCCGAGCTGGAGGCCACCGCCAGCGAAGCGGAAGCCGCTGCCGAGGAAGCCGAGCGCGAGATCCAGGGCAAGGAGAACCTCAAGCTCGCAGACCTGGTGGAGAAGGATCGGCTCAAGGCCGAGCGCGAGAAGGCCCAGGTGCAGCTCGAGGCCGCGCGGCTGGCCCGCGAGGCGCTCAAGACCGCCCGCGCCAACCAGAAGGACCAGCGCAAGGAGAACGCGGCGAACCTGGTGCCGCTGCTCAACGACGCGCTCCAGCCGCCTTCCCCGCCGCAGCCCACCGCGCCTCCGATGCAGAGCAACGGCGATCCGGCCTGGGCCTCGGCCTTCGCGTTCGCGCCCACCGTGCTTTCGCAGGCCTCCTCCCCTCCCCTGCCCTCGGAGCTGCTGCAGTCGGTGCCGCCGCCTCCGCGCCGGGTGCCGACCATTCACGAGCCGCCTACCGCCGCCGCCGTGCCGCCGCCGCCGCCCCCGGTGGAGTCGATGGTCTCCTCTCCGAAGATCTCTCCGCTCGAGCTCAGCCTCGCCGGGGGTGCGCCGCAGCTGATGGATTCCGCCGCGGCCGTCGCTCCGCTGGCGCCTGCCGCCCTGGGCACGGCGCTGGCCACCGTGGGGACCACCGCGCTCGCCCGCATGCCGTTGATCGTCGAGCCCAAGACGCCGCCCAAGCCGACCAAGAAGGAAGTGAAGGAAGAGTTCCTCTTCAGCAAGGGCCGCTCGAACTTCGAGGTGCCCCCGCTCGATCTGCTCGAGGTGCACCGCAAGGAGCGCCAGGCGGTCGACAAGAGCAGCTACCTCGAGACCGCCGAGCGGCTCACCGCGAAGCTGCGTGACTTCGGCATCGACGGCGAGGTCGTCGAGATCCGCCCGGGTCCCGTGGTCACCATGTACGAGTTCAAGCCCGCACCCGGCGTGAAGATCAGCCGCATCGCCTCGCTCGCGGACGACCTCGCGATGGCGATGGAAGCGATGCGCGTTCGCATCGTCGCGCCCATTCCCGGCAAGGGCGTGGTCGGCGTCGAGGTGCCGAACAGGGACCGCGAGATGGTCTTCCTCAAGGAGATCGCCGAGCAGGACGCCTTCCAGAAGTCGCAGAACCGCCTGACGATGTGCCTGGGCAAGGACATCGAAGGCATGCCGTACATCCTCGACCTGGCCAAGGCGCCGCACCTGCTGATGGCCGGTACGACCGGGTCCGGCAAGTCGGTCAGCGTCAACGCGATGATCATGTCCATCCTGCTCAAGAGCACGCCTGAAGAGGTGCGCTTCATCATGGTGGACCCGAAGATGCTGGAGCTCTCGGTGTACGAGGGCATTCCGCACCTGCTGCTGCCCGTGGTGACCGACCCGCGCAAGGCGGCGATCGCGCTGCAGTGGGCGGTCGACGAGATGACCCGCCGCTACAAGCTCTTGTCCGAGGCGGGGGTGCGCAACATCACCGGCTACAACGTGCACGTCGAGGCGGAGATCGCCAAGAAGCGCGCCTCGAAGACCACGGTGGATGCGAAGCCGACCGTCATCAAGCCCCCGAAGGTCGAAGCGCCGGTGATCGCTTCCAAGGTGGTCGAGGCTCCGGTGCTGCCCCCGGTCGAGCTGACCGCGGCCGCGCCGACCGACGAGGTCAAGCCCAAGAAGAAGCGCCGCATGTTGATCGTCGACGTGGCGGACGACGGGGCTGAGGCTGTGGCTCCGGTGGTCGAGGCGGGCGGCATTCCCGAGCCGCGGCCGTCCGTCCCCGGGTTCGACCTGGGCGTGGCCGTGCCCAAGGAAGAGGCCGTCGATCCGCGCGAGGAGATCGTGGGCGCCGTCGCGGCCGAGGTCGAGGCCCTGGCCAAGGAAGGCGAGATTCGCGTCGACGAAGCCGCCCTCGCGGAGTCCGAGCAGGAGGCTGCCGCGCTGGCGGCCGCCGCCGAGATCGCTCCGGTCGAGAGCGAAGGCGAAGAGCTGCGCAAGCTGCCGTACATCATCGTGGTCATCGACGAGCTCGCTGACCTGATGATGGTGGCGTCCAAGGAAGTGGAGACGTCGATCGCCCGCCTCGCGCAGATGGCGCGCGCCGCCGGCATTCACCTGATGGTCGCCACCCAGCGGCCGTCGACCGACGTCGTCACCGGCATCATCAAGGCCAACTTCCCCACCCGCATCAGCTTCATGCTGCGCAGCAAGCCCGACTCGATGACGATTCTTGGCACCGTGGGCGCCGAGGCGCTGCTGGGCATGGGCGACATGCTGATCATGCCGCCCACCAGCGCGCACCTGCAGCGCGTGCACGGCTGCTTCGTGTCGGAGGCGGAGATCAAGAAGGTGGTCGATCACCTCAAGGCGCAGGGCCAGCCGGTCTACGACGAGAACATCCTCAAGCCGCGCGACGACGAGGGCGACGGCGAGTCGCCGGAAGACGATCTCTCCGACGAGCTGTACGACCAGGCGATCGCGATCGTCTCGGAGATGCGGCAGGTCAGCATCTCGATGCTCCAGCGCAAGATGCGCATCGGGTACAACCGCTCGGCGCGCATGATCGAGCGGATGGAGCGCGAGGGCCTGGTGGCCGCGGCGGATGGCGCCAAGCCGCGTGACGTGCTCATTCGGCCCGTGGGGCAGATGCCCGGCACCGCCACCATGTAACCCTGCCTCCCTCTCCCCCAAGGGGGGAGAGGGTCGGGGAGAGGGGAAACCCGTTTTCCTGAGCTACTGTGCCGCGCCATGCGCGCCTGGTGGCTGTCGGTGGTCGTGGTGTCGTTGGGCTGTTCCACCTTCCCGAAGCTCGAGCTCAAAGGGCTCCCGACCTCGAAAGATCACCCCGACGCGAAGTACGTGGTGCTGCTCGACGAAACGGTTGCCCGCTACGTGCCCGAAGGGCCCAACGGCGCGCCTCAAGTGATCATCACCGCGCGGTGGCGCGCGAAGATCCTCAAGCCCACCGTGCTGCCGCCGCTGCGCGCCTGGTACAGCCGCACCTTCACCAAGGTGGAGTCGATTCGCGGGCGCGTGGTGAAGCCCGACGGCACCGAGGAGCCGATCGACGACGCCAAGCGCTCCGATCGCCCGGTGTTCGACGGCAGCGTGCTCTTCACCGACGAGCGCGTGGTGGAGATCCCCGTGCCGCCGCTGCCGGTGGGCGCGGTGTTCGAGTCGGAGATCGTCACCCGCGATCTCGACGTGAAGCCCTTCGTGTTGCGCGAGAGCTTCGGCTCCGAGGTGCCCACCCGGGAAGCGCGGATGATCGTCGAGACCCCGAAGGACTGGCTGGTTCGCTGGTCGGTGCAGTCGTGGGACGGCAAGCCCTTCGCGCCCGTCGAAGTGGTGGACGGCAAGGTGAAGCGGTGGACGTTCGAGCGCAAGGACCTCCCCGCGCTCGAGCTCGATCCCCAGGGGCCCCCGGCGTGGGCCCTGGTGCCGGTGGTGGCGGTGCGGCTGGAGGAATGGACCGAGCAGGGCCAGAAGAAGCAGGCCTTCGCCAGCCCCGAGGCGCTCTCGGCGTGGCTCTGGGCCCAGTACACCGAGCAGGCGAAGGTGACGCCCGAGCTGGAGAACACCGTGAAAGAGGTGCTCGCGGGCGTGCCGGACGACGCCGAGTCGAAGGCGCGCGCGCTGTACGAATACACGTGCCGCAGCATCCAGTACTGCGCGATCGAGATCGGCTACGGCGGGTGGATTCCGCACGACGCGCCCACCGTGCAGAAGGGCCGCTACGGCGACTGCAAGGACAAGGCGACCTACCTGCACACGCTGTTGCGGGTGGCGGGCATCTCCTCGGCACCCACGCTGATCTATTCGCACCAGGGCACGCCGATGCCCTTCCAGCTCCCCTCGCTGGGGGCGAACTTCAATCACGCGATCCTCGCGGTCGATCTACCCGGGGGCCGCACGGTCTACGCCGACCCGACCTGGCGCGCGGTGCCCTTCGGCCAGCTGCCTCCGAATGACCAGGAGGCCACCGTGCTGGAGCTGCGGGAAAAGGGCGCTCCGCTGAAGACGACGCCGGCGAGCGCTGCCACCGCCAACGTGGAGCGGCAGCTCGTCACCCTCTCGCTCGACGCGCGCGGCGATGGCGCGGGCACGGTGAAGCTCGAGACCACCGGCGGCAGCGCGCTCAACGTGAAGAACCGGCTGCTGATGGGCACCGGCAAGCTCTCCGAGTGGCTGGCGAAGGAGCTGTGGAACCGCTCGGCGCACGTGGAGACCGCGAAGGCCACCACCGGGGGCGACTTCATCGACACCGTGAGGGTGGAAGGCACGCTCGAGGTGCGCCACCTCTTCGCGCGCGGAACGAAGGGCGACGTGCTCTTGCGCGTCTCCGATGTGTTCGAGCCGTGGGTGCGGCCGTGGCCCGAGGGGCGCCAGACCAACGTGGTCTCGAAGTTCGCCCAGACGCTGGAGTCGACGTTGATCGTCGACCTGCCGCCAGGTGCCGAGGTGCGCACGATGCCGGCCGACACCGAGGTGGACTCGGCCGACGGCGCCTACAAGGTGAGCTGGAAGAAGCGCGGCAACGGCCTCGAGGTGACGCGCACGTTCGTTCGAAAGCACCGGGTGATTCCCGTGGCGCGGTTGGGGCAAGCCAATGAGTTCGTCAGTGACGTGCTGCGAGCCGAACACGCCGCCGCCGTCTTGCGGCTGCCGGTGGTGGAGGCGGCGCGATGAGGCCCCTTCGACTCCGCTCAGGGCAGGCTCTTCGACTGCGCTCAGGGCAGGCGCTGCTGCTCGCGGCGGTGGTGTCGTCGGGGTGCGCGACCACGGGCCAGGCCAACTTTCTCTCC
>VFKJ01000383.1 GCA_009885595.1 Myxococcales bacterium
CTCCACCCCGCTCGCCGTGCCGACCACGATGTCGGCCAGCGCATCGGAGTCGAGGTTCGCGATCACCACCTTCGCCGGCAAGCCGGTGGTGGCGAGGCGTGTGGGCGCAGCGAAGGCGCCTCCGCCGGTGGCGAGGAACACGTCGACGCCCTGCACGGTGGTGCTCTCGATGATCGCCACCAGGTCGGCGAACGCGTCGCCGTTGAGGCGGCCGAGCGCCATTTCATCACCGCGCAGAGTCACCGTGCCCACCGAGGCGCCGAAGTTGCCCGTGTTGTTGCCCAGCAGCACCGAGCCCGAGCCGGTGCCGTCAGTGGCGATCGCCGGCGAGACGATCAGATCGCGATCGCCGTCGCCGTCGACGTCTCCAGAGGCGGCGGTGACGTTGGTGGTGCCGCTGCCGCTGTTGCGCGCGCCGGGGAAGAGCCCGGTTCCTTCATTGACCAGGATGCTGACCTGCACCGTGGTGCTGCTCTGCGGCGCGGTGAAGATCTCGGGGAGAGCGGTGCCCACCAGTTGTCCAGTGGAGATCGAACGCTGGTCGGTCCCCGGGGCGTTGAGCAGGCGGCTTTCCAGGACTGCCGGCCAGGTGCCGGCCGCGGTCGCCGCCGCGAAGTAGACGAGCGAGCTGCCGCCGCTGACCAGATCGAGCAGGCCGTCTGCGTTGAGGTCGACCGGGAGGATCACCGAGCTCCCGCCGAAGGCGAAGGTGGTGGCCGCGCCGAAGGTGCCGGTGCCGGTGCCCAGCACCGTGACGGCGTTGGTCGATGAGCGGAAGATGATGTCGGGGTTGGTGTCGCCGTTGAGGTCGGCGGTCTTGAGTCCGCCCACGGCCAACGCCTGGCTGGCCTGAGGAGTCATCGCGGTGTGAGGCGAGGTCGCCATCGAGCCGCCGCTGTGGATTGCCACCTGGTACTGCGTGGCCGTCGCCACCACGAAGTCGGGCCTGCCGTCCTTGTTGAAGTCAGCCACCTCGCCGAAGGTCGCGTTGGAGAGCGTGTTTTGCGCATACGCATTGTAGAGGGGTGGGGCAGCCGTCGTGCCGAACACGCCCGCGGTCGTGGCGGACTGGAAGTAGTAGAAGAGGTACGACGAGGTCCCTGAGGTCGCCGGGATCACGAAGTCCACCCGGCTGTCACCATTGAAGTCACCGACCAGGATCACTCCCGTGGCCGTGTAGGACGACATGTTGTGCAGGGTGGCGGTGCCGAAGCCGGTGGCGCCTGCGCCGGTGTTCAGGAACACCGCGATCTGGCTGCTGGTGGCCACGCGGGTAGCGACGATGTCCTTCCGGCCATCGCCGTTGAGATCGGTCACCACAAACCCGCTGGCGCGCACGCTGGAGAGGGTCAGCAGCACCGGCGTTTGGAAGGTGCCGTCGGCGTTCGAGTAGCGCACGTGCAGTCCGGCGGTGGACCCGTTGTCGACCAGGTCGACCCGGCCGTCACCGTTCAGATCTTCGGTGAGCAGCTTGTACGCGGCGTTCGCGCTCACGTTCACGTAGGGCAGCGCGCCTTCGAAGGCCGGCCCGGTGGCGCAGGTGGCGCGGCACTCGCCGCTGGTGCACAACTGGCTGCCGCCGCAGGCGTTGGCGCAAGCGCCGCAGTTCGCGGGGTCACGCATCACGTCCACGCAGGCCGAGTTGCAGCTGGTGATGCACGCGGTGCTGCAGGTTCCCGCCGCGCAGACGCCGCGATCGAGCATCCCGGTGGCCGCGCAGTTCGCGCAGGTCGCTCCGCAAGCGCTGGAGAAGTCCGCCGGTACGCACTCGCCGTTGCAGTAGTTGGCGCCGGCCGCGCAGGTGAAGCCGCAGCTGGTGCCGTTGCAGTTCGGCGTCGAGCCCGCGGGCCCCGTCGGACACGCGGTGCACGAACTGCCGCAGCTGTTGACGTCGGTGTTGGAGAGGCACTGGCTGCCGCAGCGATGGAACCCGCTGTTGCAGGTGAAGTCACACGCGCCGCTCACGCAGGCAGGCGCCGCGTTGGCCACCATCGGGCACGACAGGCACGAGCTGCCGCACTGGGTGGCGCTGCTGTCAGCCACGCAGGCGCCCCCGCAGTTGTGGAAGCCCGTGGCGCAGGTCCAGCCGCAGGAGAAGCCGTCGCAGGTGCGCACCGAGTTCGCCGGGCCGGCGGGGCACGGGTTACAGCTGGTGCCGCAGGCCGCCACGCTGGTGTTGTCGGAGCAGGTCGAGCCGCAGCGGTGCGTGCCCGAGTTGCAGGTGAAGTCGCAGGCGACGCCGTTGCAGGTCGAGGAGCCGTTGAAGGGCGCCGTGCAGGGCGTGCACGAGGTGGTGCCGCAGGAGCTCACGCTCAGGTTCGACACGCACGCCCCGGCGCAGCCGTGAGAGCCGGTGTTGCAGCTGAAGCCGCAGCTGACGCCGTTGCAGGTGGCGGTGGCGTTCGCCGGGGGCACGCACGACGAGCACGAGGTGCCGCACGAGGAGACCGCGGTGTTCGACACGCACACGCTGCCGCACCGGTGGAAGCCGGAGTTGCAGGTGAAGTCGCAGCTGACGCCGTTGCAGGTGGCCGTGGCGTTGGCCGGCGGCGAGCACGCGGTGCACGAGGTGCTGCCGCACGAGTTGACGTCGGTGTTGCGCAGGCACTGGGTCCCGCACTTGTGGAAGCCCACGTTGCACACGAAGTCACAGGCCTGGTTCGCGCAGATCGCCACCGAGTTCGCGGGCGGGGTGCAGGGCGTGCAGCTGGTGCCGCAGCTGGCGATGTCGTTGTTGTTCTTGCACTCGTTGCCGCAGCGGTGGAGCCCGGTGTTGCAGGTGAAGTCGCAGCGGCTGCCGGTGCAGGCGGCCACCGCGTTGGGAATGCCGTCGCAGCTGGCGCAGGCGGTGCCGCAGGCGCTGACGTTGTTGTCGGCCTCGCAGCTCTCCCCGCACCCGTGGAAGCCGGTGACGCACGAGCAGAGGTTGAGCCGGGTGTCGCAGAGGCCGGGCTGCGGGCAGTCGGCGTTGGTGGCGCAGCCGGGCTTGCACTCGTTGCCGGTGGTGCAGAAGTAGCCCGAGGGGCAGCCCCCGCCGGCGCAGTTCTGGGGCAGCAGGTTGCACGCGCCGTTGCTGCAGTACTGGTTGGGGTTGCACAACGAGCCGCACAGGCCGCAGTTGCGCTCGTCGGTCCTGGTGTCGACGCACACGCCGGAGCACGCGGTCTTGCCCGCGGCGCACATCAGGGGCCCGGTGGTGCCGCCGCCGGTGCCGCCGCCCGTTCCGCCGCCCGTTCCACCGCCGCCGCCGCCGGTGTTGCCGGTCGTGCGGCACAGGCCCAGCGTGCAGGCCTGGCCGGAGAAGCACTGGGTGCAGAGCTGGCCGCCGGTGCCACAGGCCTCGGGCGCGATGCCGGTCTGACACTGTCCGGTGGAATCGCAGCAGCCGCCCGAGCACGTGGTGGCATCGCACTTCGTGGTGGGCGTTGGGCACGCGGAAAGCGTGAACAGCGGCAGCGCGGACAGGAGCAGCAGGCGAAGAGTCTTCAAGTGGATCCCCAGGGTCAGACGAACCTGCCCTCTCACCTGGAATCCCCCCTGAGTGCAAGTGGGTGCGCAGGCGTTTATGAAGAGCCGATGGCCCGCCTCATCGCGCTGCTGTTGCTGACCGCCCTCCCCGCTGCCGCCGAGCTCCCCGACAAGAAGGTCGAGCGGCTGTGGAAGGCGAAGTGTTCGGCCTGTCACGGCGCCGACGGCCGCGGTCAGACCCCGACCGGCAAGAAGCTGAAGCTCCCCGACTTCACCCGGCCCGCGTGGCAGGCGAAGACGACCGACGAGCTCATCCGCAACCGGGTGATGAACGGCGTCCTCGAGACGCGCGACGGGGTGGAGAAGGAGATGCCCGCCTTCAAGGACGAGCTGCAGCCCGAGCACCTCGACGCGATCATCGCGTTGATCCGCAAGCTCGCCGTGGCGCCGTAGCGTTCGCTCGTTACAACAGAGACATGATCATCCAGGTCAACACCGACAATCGCGTGCACGCCGACGCCACGTTGAGGGAAGAAGTGGAAGCCGCCGTGAAGGGCGCCCTGGGCCACCTGGCCGAGCGCATCAGCCGGGTGGAAGTTCACCTCGGCGACGAGAGCGGCAACAAGCAATCGGACGACGACAAGCGCTGCATGATGGAGGCGCGCATCGAAGGCCGCGCTCCCACCGCCGTCACCCAGCACGCGGCCAGCCTGTCTGAGGCGATCGATGGGGCGGCCGAGAAGCTGCGCCGCTCGGTGGAGAGCACGTTGGACAAGGCCGACGACCACCGGGCCACCGGCAAGCACGCCTGACCTGCTCCACCGAAGGCTGCGCGCGCCCTCTACAAGAAATACGTGCCGGGGAATCAGTGCACCACGCCCACCTTGAGCCGCTGCTGCTGGCCCACCTCGGTGAGCGCGAGCTTGCGCCCTTCGCGCTGGAACAGCCGTTGGCCGAGCGCCTCTTCCTCAGCGCATGGCGAGGGCCGCGCGGAGCGCCGCGGCGGCCTTGTGGAAATCGGCCAGGGCGTCGATTTCCCTCGCCCGCGCCTCGGCGGCGGCCTGCTCGCGGAGGTTGACGAACAGCAGGGTGCTGTCGCCCAGCTCGAACCGGGTGCGCTCACCGCGCTCGAGGTCCACCGAGACGGTCACCTCGCGCCGCGTGAAGGTGATGCGCTCCTCCGCGGCGCCGAGGGCCGAGAGCGCGTCGCGCACGTCGACCGCGACCCGATCGCGGGCGAGCTGAAGCTGCGCGTCGAGCCTGGTGATCCCGGCGCGCGCCGACTGGATGCGCCCCCGGGGCGCGCGGAACAGCAGCGGCACGTCGAGCACCGCGCTCACCTCGAGCTCGGGCTTGCCGAGCGGCTCGAGCTCTGGCCGGGGCGTGGTGCCGAGGTCCTGCGTGTACGTCACCCCCACGTCGAGCGCAGGGAGCAGCTGGTTCTTCTGGAAGGCGAGCTCCACTTCCTGCTGCTTCTTCTGCGCGAGCAGCCGCTGCACGTCGGGCCGGCGCACCAGGGCCTCGTCGAGGCTCGCGCCCTCGCGCAGCGAACGATCGGGCTCGGGGAAGGACCGCGGCAGGCGAGCGTCGGTGGGCTGCAGGGGCTGGCCGGTCTCGTCGCGCAGGAAGAGGGAGAGCTCGAAGGCGGCCTGCTCGACGCCGCGCTGCGCCTGCACCAGCAGCGCCTCGCGCTGCGCGAGGGCGCGCTGGTTGTCCTGGCGATCGAACTCCGGCACCTCCCCGGCCTGCGCGCGGGCCGAGAGCTGGTCGTCGCGGTCCTTGGCGAGCTGCAGGAGCGCGCGGGCGAGCTCTCGCCGCTGCCCCGCGGCCACCCAGTCCCAGTAGCGAAACGAGGCCAGGCGGGCGAGCTCGAGGCGCTGCTGCTCGAGCGAGAGCCCGGCCAGCTGCACCCCCAGCTCGGCCCGGGCGAGGGTGGCGCGGCGGCGATCGATGGGGCCGTTGCGAAGCACGGGCACCACCGCGCCGGCGCGCAGCTCGCCGCCCGAGAGGGTCTCGCGCTCGCGGTAGTAGTCGGGGATCTTTCCCGCCCCATAGCGGTAGCCGGCGAAGAAGCTGGTGCCCCACAGGGGGGTGGGCACGTCGATCACCGAGTCGAGGCGCGTCTGGGGGTAGCCGCTCACCGGGGAAGTCCAGAAGCGCGTGCGCCAGTTGGGGTCGAAGCCGCCTTCGGCGCTGAGCTGCTCACCTTGCGCCGCGTCGATCTCGGCGCGGGTGGCTGAGAGCGAGGGGAACAGCTCGTCGGCCGAGCGGAGCACCTCGCCCAGCGGCAGAGGGTCGGGCGTCTGCGTGAGCGCGAGCGCGAGGAGCGAGGCGATCATTTCGACTTCCCCTTCTTCTCGGCCTTCGGCTCGGGGGGCGCGACGGTGGGCGGGAAGCCGTTGAAGCGGCGCCACAGCTCGTAGCCGAGCTTGACCTGGTCGAGCAGCACCCAGCCGTTCACCCGCACGCCCTGGCGCAGGTAGACCTCGCTGGGCCACGAGGCAGACGCCTCTGGCCGCACCAGGATGCGGAAGCGCCCGCTGCCGTCGTCGGTCGCGTCGATCAGCGCCACCTGCCCGCCGAAGGTGCCCACCGCCACCGAGGGCCACCCGGTGAACTGCACCGCCGGCCACCCCTCGAACTGCAGCCGCACGGGGCGCCCATCGGAGAGCAGGGGCATGTCGTTGCCATCGACCCACAGCTCGACCGCGCGGTCGCTGGTGTCGGGCACCAGGGTGAGCAAGGGCTCGCCCGCCTTCACGAAGGCGTTGCCCTGCCCCGCCTGCACGCGCAGCACCGTGCCCTCGAGCGGGGCCTTGATCTCCATGGTGCTCTGGCGTGCCAGGCGCACCTCGAGGCGCGCGAGCTCGGCGGCGGCGTTGGCCTCTTCCGCGAGCGCGGTGGCCTCGGCCGCGCGCGCGTCGTCGATGGCCGCGGTGACATCGTGCTCGACCCGGAACCGATCGGCCTCCAGCGCGGTCGCCTCGCCCTGCGCGGCCTGCAGGGTGGCCTGGGCGCGCTCGCGCTCGGTGGCGGTGCGCACCAGCTCGAGCTGCGCGAGCTCGAGGTTGCGCTGAGAGGCGAGGCCCTGCTCGAGCAGCTTCTGCTGGCGCTCGAGGTTGAGCTTCGCGGTCACCTGCGCGGCGTCGGTGCCTTCGAGCGCCTGGCGCGCAGCCTTGATGCGCTCGCCGGCCATGGTCATCCGGTTCTCGGCGCCGCGAATGGCGGCCACCCGGCTCGACTCGAGCGAACGCTGCCGCGCCACGATCGAGTTCACCCGCGCCACGGTGGCGGTGCGGCGGGCGAGCACGGCTTCCCGCTCCTCGCGCAGCCTCACCAGGATCGCGGGATCGTTGTCGGTGAGCTCGAGCAGCAGATCACCGGGCTTCACCTTCGAGCCCTCGCGTACGTACCAGCGGGTGATGCGGCCCTCGATGGGGGCGTTGAGTTCCTGCTGGCGCTCGAGCGGCGCGAAGGCGACCACCCTGCCCTCGCCGCTGACGCTCTGCTGCCAGGGGATGAAGGCGAGCCCGACGGTGACCAGCACGAGCCAGAGCGCGATCAAACGACCGATCAACCGCAGGGCGCGGGGCGTGCGCACCAGCAGCGCGGCGGCGCGGATGCCGCGGTCACCAGCCACCCGCGCGGGGAGCGGGGCGCTCATGACGCCCCCCCCACCACTTCCACCTGGGGCGCGACCTGCGCCGAGGGGCGAGCAGGCAGCGTGACCGCGCGCTCGCAGGCCCGGGCGAGCGCCGCCCCGGGGTCGGTCACCAGGGCCACCAGGGTCCACGGGGCGCCGGGCCGGGTGAGCGCGCTGACGCACAGCGCGCGAGCGGCGGGTTCCAACGACTCGAGCGATTCCTGCATCACGATCAGCCTGGGCGAGCCAGCGAGCGCGCGCGCCACCAGCAGCCGCGTCAACTGGGAGGGCGTCAAGGGCAGGCCGTCGTGCGTCAGCCGCGTGTCGAGGCCGCCCGGCAGGGCGCGCAGCTCGTCGAGCAAGCCCACCCGCTCCAGGGCGGCGCGCGCGTCGGCGGTCGTCACCCCGACCCGGCTCAGGGTGAGGTTCTCCAGCAGGGAGCCCTCGAAGAAGTCACCGCGCTGCACGAAGGCGACGCGATCACGCAGCGCGGGAGAACGCGCGCGCGAGGTCTCGACCGCGTTGAAGGACACGGCCCCCTGGGTCGGCACGCGCAGCGCCCCCAGCCACTCTCCGAGCGGGTGCCCCTCTGCGCCCACCACCGCGAGCCGGCCACCCGCGGGCACCTGGAGCTCGACCGCCGGTTGATCGCCCGCGCGGGCGCCGTGCACCTCGACGCGCATCGCGCCCTGGCCGGGGACGGGCTCTCCGCGCGACGGATCTTCGATGGGCAGGTCGACCAGGTGCCCCAGCTTGTCGAGCGCCGTGAGCAGGTCGTACGTCGCGTCGAGCAGCTTGCCGAGCTTGGCCAGCGAGCTGGCCGCGGCCGCGACGATCAGCTCGGCCGCCACCAACTGGCCCAGCGTGAGCGACTGCTGCACCACCAGCCACCCGCCCAGGCCCAGCAGCGCGACGCTGGCGAACACCTGCAGCCCCAGCGCGCCCAGGGTCTGGCCGAACACGACCTGGAAGTGTCTGCGACGCGCCTCGAGGTAGCGGCCGGTGAGGGCATCGGCCCGCTCGGCGGCGAAGCTCGCGCCCGCCGCGCCGCGCAGGGCGCTGCCCGGGCGCGCCAGCTCTTCGAGCCAGGCGGCGACGTCGTACTTGGCGTAGCTCTCGTCGATGCTCGTCTTGAGCCCGCGCCGGAAGGGAACGATCACCACCGCCAGGGCCATCACCAGCAGCACGATGTCGAAGGCCAGCAGCGCCGGGTGGTAGAACGCGAGCACGATGAGGCCGATGGTGATCTGCAGCATGGTCGCCAGGCCGTCGGTGAGCAGCACGCTGGCGGTCTTCTGCACGGTGAGCACGTCGAAGAAGCGGTTGACCGACTCGGGGCCGAAGCCGGTGTCGGCAGTCTCGCGGGTCACGCGCGGCAGCCGCCAGGCGAGGTCGGTGGCGGTGCGCACGAAGACGCGCAGCTGCAGCGATTCCACCACCCGGGTCTGCAGCGCGCGCAGCGTCGCCTGGAAGGTGAGCGCCGCCAGCAGCATGAGGGACAGCACCACGATGGGCTGGAGCAGCGTGCCGAACGCCACCGTGCTCACCAGCGCCTGCACCGCGATCGGCAGCGCGAGCGTGAGCAGGCCCACCGCCACCGCGTAGATCAGGATCACCTGCAGGTCGTCGCGCTCGAGGTTGACCAGCGCCAGCAGCCGCCTGGCGGCAGAGGGGTGAGGTCCGTGATCGGCCCCGCCCAGGTCTTCCAGCGGCGCCGCCGGCACGGCGGTCAGCCAGGGGTGCGACCCCTGCCCGAGCACCTCGAAGAGCGCCTCGACCGACATCCACCTCGGGTCTTGACCAGGCCGGTGCACCAGGAACTCTGCGCCACGCCGCTCGGTCAGCACCACGCCCCCCCCTGCGCACGACAGCAGGGGCAACGGGGCGCTCTCCAGCGTCTGCGGCTCGACGATCACCGGCTGCACGTGGACGCGCGACGAGGCGGCGGTGGCCGCCACGGTGCTGCTCAGCAGCTCGTCTGACACCTCGGCCCGCCCACCGAACGCTTCCCGCCCGAGCTGGCGCACCCGCAGGGGGTCAGTCTGAACCCCCACCGCCGCCGCGAGCGTCTCCACGGCCCAGGCGGTCAGCTGCGCCGCCTCGTCCAGCCCCAGCCGGTTCTTCTCTGCTTCCATGGTGGCCCCCTCGATAACCATTCGACGAAATCGAATAGCCAGAAGATTTGAATAGAATCATTCGAAAAAATAAAGGTATTGCTCGACCGGGGTCACTCCGAGCGCATCGCTTCGATGGGGTCGAGCTTCGCGGCGCGGGCGGCCGGGTAGATGCCGAACACCAGCCCCACCCCGCTGGACATCGCCAGCGAGATCACCACGGCCCAGACGGGCACGTCCGTGTAGAGGCCGAAGGTCCACCTGCCGAGGAACGCGAGGCCGAACCCGATGCCGATGCCGATGATCCCTCCGACGAGCGAGAGCACCACGGCCTCGGTGGCGAACTGCATCAAGATGCGGTTCTTCCGGGCGCCCAGCGCCTTGCGAATGCCGATCTCCCGCGTCCGCTCGGTGACCGAGACCAGCATGATGTTCAAGATCCCGATGCCGCCGACGATCAACGAGAGGATGCACACCCCGAAGGTGGCCGCGGTCACCACGTTCGAGAGATCGTTGAGCGACTTCGCCATCGACTCGTTGGTCGACACCTCGAAGTTGTTCTCTTCCATCGGCTTGACGTCGCGGCGCTGGCGCATCACGCGCATCACCTCTTCCATCGCCTTGTCGACCCGGTCCTTGTCGAGCGCCTCGACGCTGAGCGAGACGTTGCGGCGTTTACCGTACGCGCTCAGGAAGGTGGTCATGGGGATCATCACCTGGTTGTCCATGTTGAACATGCCCATGAGCTTCCCGCGCCGCTCCATCACGCCGATCACCGTGTAGGGCCGGTTCTTCAGGCGTACTTCCTGGCCCAGGGGATCGAGCGAGGGGAAGAGCTTGTCCGCCACGTCGGGCCCCAGCACCACCACCCGCCGCCCATCCACCTCCTCGGCCTCGTTGAAGGTGCGGCCGGTGGCGATGGTGATGCCCGAGGTCTCCGGGTACTCGACGGTGGCGCCGATGATGAAGACGTTGGGCTGCGTCTCGGACATCGCGGTGCGCACCTTCTGGCCGGGCTGCCACGAGGAGGCCGAGGTGCGCAGCACCGAAGGGCACTGCTCCGCCAGCGCGCGCTTGTCGGCCACCGTCAACACCGGCCGCTTGCTGATGCGGTTCCAGTCGACGCCACCGCCGCCGAAGCGGAAGCCCTGGGGCCACTTGTCCACCCGGAAGACGTTGGCGCCCAGCTGGCTGAAGTCCTTGTTCACCTTGACGCGCAGGCCCTCGAGCAGCGCCATCATCGTCATCACGGTGCTCACGCCGATCACGATGCCCAGCAGCGTGAGCATGGTGCGCAGCGGGTGGGCCACGAAGGTGCCGAAGGCGAGCGCGAGGTTGTCGAAGAAGGCGCGAATCATTCGTCCCTCAGCGCTTCCACGGGATCGAGGTTGGCGGCGCGCGCGGCGGGCCAGATGCCGAACACCAGGCCGACCAGGGCGGCGAAGCCCACCCCGAAGAACACGGTGCCGGGTTTGACGGTGGCGGCCAGCGGGGTGATGAGGCTCACCACCTTCGCGCCGCCCAGGCCCACGAAGGTGCCGATGGCGCCGCCGACCGCCGACACCAGGGTCGCCTCGAGCACGAACTGCGTGATGATGGTGCGCTTGGTGGCGCCCAGGGCGCGGCGAATGCCGATCTCCCGCGTCCGCTCGCGCACCGAGACCAGCATGATGTTCATGATGCCGATGCCGCCCACCAGCAGGGTGATGAAGCCGATGCCCAGGGCCACCCCGTAGAGCGCGCCGGTGAGCTGCTCGTAGGTCGAGGCGAGCTGGTCGGGCTTGTTGATGGCGAAGTCGTCGGGCTTCTCCGGTGGGGTGCCGCGCGCGCGGCGCAAGATGCCCACCAGCTGGTCCTCGGTCTGGTCCATCGTCTCCGGGTCCTTCACCTGGATGCCGATCTCGATCGACCGGCGGCCGCGGAAGAAGGCCTTGAAGGTGTTGAACGGAATGATGACGGTGAGGTCCTGGCTCTGATCGAGGATCTTCCCCTTGCGCGAGAGCACGCCTATCACCGTGAACGGCTTTCCCGCGATGCGAATGCTCGAGCCGATCGGGTCCGTGCCTTCGGGGAAGAAGGTGTCTGCGATGTCGGTGCCGATCACCGCCACCAGGCGGCGGCCCTCGTTGTCGGTGTCGTTGAGGAAGCGCCCTTTGGTGGTCTCGAAGCCGCTCACCGTGAGGTACTCGGTGGTGGAGCCGGTGATGTTCACGAAGGTGAGCGAGCGGCCCATGAACTCGACGTCGTCGTTGTCGTCGAGCAGCGGCACCACCGCGCCGCACAGGGTGCACTGGTTCCGCACCGCCTCCATGTGCTCGAGGCTGAGGTTCTTGCGGTTGCGGTACTCCCACCAGTTGCCCATGGAGACCCAGGGGTGCTTGCCGACGTAGACCGACGAGCTGCCCAGGCTCGCGAGCTGCGCCTGGAAGCTGGTGTCCATGCCCTGCACGATCCCCAAGATCGCCAAGAGCGTGGCCACGCCGATGCCCACGCCGACCGTGGTGAGCAGGGTGCGCAGGCGGTGGTTGGCCAGCGACTTGACGGCGATGCGCATGCCCTCGACCAGATCGATGCGCAGGCTCATGAGGCGACCGCCACCGGGGGACGGGGCGCGTCCTGGAACGCGATCTGCGCCCCCGGGCCGTCACCGACGACCTTGCCGTCGCTCAGGCGAATCGCGCGGGGGCAGCGCGCCGCCAGCTTCGGCTCGTGCGTCACCAGCACGATGGTGTGGCCGAGCTGGTGAAGCTCCGCGAACAGCTTCACGATCTCCTCGCCCGTGGTGGAGTCGAGGTTGCCGGTCGGCTCGTCAGCCAGCAGCAGCGACGGAGTGCCCGCCAGCGCCCGCGCGATCGCCACCCGCTGCCGCTGACCACCCGAGAGCTCGGTGGGCTTGTGGTGCATGCGCCCCTCGAGCCTCACCTTCAGCAGCGCCTCCGTCGCCTTCGCCCGGCGCTCCTTGGCGCCCACGCCGCGGTACACCAGCGGCAGCTCGACGTTGGCGAGCGCCGTCTCCCGCGGGAGCAGCTGGAAGTTCTGGAAGATGAAGCCGATCTCCGCGTTGCGGATGCCGGCCAGCTCGTCGTCGTCCATGCGGGAGACGTCTTTGCCGTTGAGCTGGTAGTTCCCGCGCGTCGGGGTGTCGAGGCAGCCGATCACGTTCATCAGCGTCGACTTGCCCGAGCCGGACTGGCCGATGATGGCCACCCACTCACCGCGTTCGATGCCGATGGTGACGCCGTCGAGCGCGCGAACCAGCTCGCCGCCCACGGTGTACTCGCGGTGAATGTCGGTGAGCTCGATGAGCATCGGTGCTTACCCGCGCTTCCGGCCGGGGCCGCCCGGGCCACCCTTGCCGCCGGCCTGCTGCTCCTCGACCAGATCGCCTTCCTTCAGGTCCTTGGCCAGCGTGCGGTACGGCCCTTCGATGATCTCGTCGCCCTCCGCGAGCCCCTCGAGGATCTCGATGTCGGTGTCCGACGAGATGCCGGTCTTCACCCGGCGCGCGTGCACCTTCTTGTCGGCGTCGACCACGAAGACCACCTTCGCGAACGTCTCGCCCTTCTTCGGCGCGGAGATCTTGTTGCCCTCGATGTTCGCGGCGGTGTCGGTGAGCGACTTCTCCGGGCGCACGGTGACCGCCTGCACGGGGACGATCAGGGTCGAGTCGCGCTGCTCGGCGGTGACCTTCACCTCGGCGCTCATGCCCGGCAGCACCCGATCGGGCTTGGCGACCAGCGCCACGGTGACCGGGAAGCTGGTGGTCTCCTGCTCGGTGCCCGGGTTGCGGATGAGCGCCTTCTGCGCGATCTCCACCACCGTGCCCTCGAAGGTCTGGCCTTCGAACGCGTCGATCTTGATGTCCGACTTCTGACCGAGGAGCAGGTGCACCACCTCGTGCTCGCCCACCTCGATCTTCACCTCCATGGCGTGCAGCGCGGCCAGCGTCATCACCACGTCTTCATTGAAGTCCGAGCCGCGCACGCGCTCACCGACCTCGCGGGTCACCTCGATCACGTTGCCGTCGATGGGTGAGAACAGCGTGGTCTTGGCGAGGTTGTTGGCGGCCTCTTCCATCACCGCGGCCGCCTGCGCCGCGCGATCGGCCTGCGAGGCGAGGCGAGACTTCGCAGACGCGAGATCCGAGTTCGCCCGCTCCTCTTCGGCCTTCGACGCCAGCCCCTTCTCCACCAGGCCGCTGACGCGCGAGAGCTCGCGGGTGAGGCGATCGATCTCCACCTGCACGGTGGCCATCTCGCTC
>VFKJ01000840.1 GCA_009885595.1 Myxococcales bacterium
CGTGGTGGTCTCCGCCGATCACGAGGGCGGCACGCTCTCTGACGTGGTGCGCGGGCAGCTGCAGAACGTCGCGGTCGGGGTGGAGACGCGGCCGGTCGACGTGACGTACCTGATCAACCGCATGTCGCGGCTCAAGGAAGACGATCCGCTCTTCGGGCTGCTCGATCTCGAGCGCATCGGCGTCACCGGTCATTCGTTCGGCGCGCTCACCTCGCTGCGAGTGGCGGCCACCGACAAGCGGGTGAAGGCCATCGTCCCGCAGGCACCGGTCGACGCGAACATCGCGTGGCTGGGGCTTCCGCAGCCCGTGGTCCTCGACATGCCGGTGCACATCCAGGCGGCGCACGACGATCGCACGCTGGCCTGGGACACCCACATCGAGCCCTCGCTGCTGGTGCTGCGGGACCCGCTGTGGCTGCTCGACATCACGCACGGCGGGCACTTCACGTTCTCCGATCTGTGCGCGTTCGATCTCGCCGCGATCGTCGATCAGGTGATGCTCGACATTCCCGGCGCCGACGTGCGCATGGTGCTGGAAGACGGGTGCGGGCCCAGGTCGCCTCCGGCCAGCATCGCGCAGCCGCTCATCAACCACTTCGCGGTGGCGTTCTTCAACGCGAAGCTCAAGGGGTCGGCCGGCTCGCTGGCGCTGATGACCCAGGCGCACGCGAATGAGATCAGCGGTGACGCCGGCACGGCGACCTTCGGGCTCCGGCCCGCGGGCGACTACAGCGATGCGGGTGTGCGGGACGCCGGTCCGTAGCTCGGAGGAAAGAGAGTCAGGGGCCTCGCGCACCCTCATCGACCCAGCGGCCGATGAGCGCCCGCTCCTCGTCAGCCATGCCCGTCTTGTTGATGAACGGCATGGTGCGGGTCACCACCGCGCGCTCCTTGATCCGCGGCGCCAGGATGAGGATCTGCTCAGGCGAGTCGAACATCACGCCCGTGGGCGCCACCGGGAACATCGGCTCGCTGGGCTGCGCCGAGTGACAGGCCACGCAGCGCGTGCGGATGATCTGGTGCACGTCGGCGAACTGGACGGGCGGCAGCTGCGGGGTCGCCGCCACCCCGGGCCGCGCGGTCAGGCCGAACAGGAGCGCCGTGGTCACCACCGCGATGCCCACCATCGGCCAAAGCCACGCCGCCGTGCTCCGAACCGAGTAGCGGACGTTCATGAAGTGCCGAATGCCCGCGCCGCCGAACATCACCACGAAGAGCACGAGCCAGTTGAGCGGGTGGCTGTACGTGCCCGGGAAGTGGTTGCTCAACATGATGAAGAGCAGCGGGAACGTCATGTAGTTGTTGTGAATGCTGCGCTGCTTGGCGCGCTGGTTGAGCGCGTAGTCCTGCTCCTGGCCGGACTGGGTGGCGGCCACCAGCATCCGCTGGCTGGGGACGATCACGAACCAGACGTTGCCCGTCATCACCGTGCCCAGCAGCACGCCCACGTGCAGGTACGCCGCGCGGCCCGAGAACAGCTGCGTGAGCGCAAACGAGCTGCCCAGCAGCGCAGCCACCGAGAGCAGCCCCGCCACCTTCGGGGCCGCGTCGCCCAGCAGGCGCCACAGCGAGTGGTAGACGACCCACGCGGTGGCCAGGCACAGCACCGAGATCGTGATCGCCTGCGGCAACCCCAGCGCGCGCACCGCAGGGTCGATCAGGTACGCGCCGCCGTTCAGGTAATAGACGACGATCAGCAGCGAGATGCCCGAGGCCCAGGTGGTGAAGTTCTGCCACTTGAACCAGTGCAGGTTCGCGGGCAGCTCTCCGGGCGCGAGCTGCCGCTTCTCCACCTCGTAGAAGCCACCGGAGTGGACCATCCACAGCTTGCCCTCGTACCCGACCTCCTTCTCCCGGCCCGCGACCTTCTCGAGGTTGCGGTCGAGCCAGTTGAAGAGCATCGAATTGCCGATCCACATGATCCCGGCGATCAGGTGGACCCAGCGAATGAGGAGATCGAGAAACTCATGGGACGTCACAGTTTCTCGAATGTACCGCTAGATCCGTGGCCCCCTGACGCCAATGTCAGCCCGGAGGGCCGCGAGCAGCGCCGCAAGCCCGCGACATGACGTGCGGCACGGGCCTTGGAAAGGGAGGGCGCCATGCTCGCCTTTCTGGTCAACCGTTCGTCGCTGGCGCTGGGTCGCCTGTCGGGGCCGGCTCAGGAGACGCGCTTGCCTCGTGCGCTGCGCCCCCTCTACCAGCTGAAGAACGGCTTCCGCGCGCTCGAGGACGCGCTGCTGGTGTTGCCCGCGGAGAGCGTGGGCGCGCTGCCGGGACTGGCCGCGTGGAACGCGAGCAACGGCTGGCGGCGCTGGTTCGATCTCGACGAGCGGCTCACCTTCTTCGCGATGGACGCGGTGCTTCGGCAGTTCGCGGTCGACGCCCACGGCGCGGTGGTGCGGTTCGATCCCGTCACCTTGGAGCTGGTCGAGTTCGCGCCCGATCTCGACGCCTGGGCTGAGCAGGTCATCGCCGGCGGCGCCGCGCAGCACCTCGCGCGCTCCTGGCAGGTGATGCACCGGCCGCTGCTCACCGAGGAGCGGCTGCTGCGCTCGGCGCTCGGCAGCGGGATGACACCGATGCACCTCTCCGACGCGATGGAGCTGCTGGGTGAGCGCGTCGCCGACGAGCTGGTGACCTCGCGCGAGTACGCAGTGTTCGAGCTCGCGTTCGTCTGAGCGCTGGGTTTTCAGAAGCAGGCGGTGAGGTAGCCGATGCTGATGGTCGCGCCGGCGGCGGGCGCGGTGTCGAGCACCACCGCGTTGTTGGCGGCGTCGAATTGCCACGCGCTGGAGGGCAGGGTGTTGCCGTTGACCTTGACCACGATGGCGCCCACCGTGCGCGGAGAGCCCGACAGCTCGAAGCTGCGCCGCGCCCCGAAGACGCTGCGGCTGATGCTCTGCAGGTCGGTCGCCCAGCTGCTGGTGCAGATGTCGGTCCTCACGCCGTTGGTGCCGGTGACCGCCGTCTGGAAGCGCCCGTCGTCCACCGCGCCCTCGGTGGTGCAGGTCGCGCTCGGCATCGAGAAGGGGCCGACCACCGACACGTTGACCAGCTGCGGGCGGTTGCCCTTGGCCGCGCGCACGGTCGCCAGGTACGAGCCGACGCTGTTGGGGCTCTGCTCGAGCGCGTCGGTGACGATCACCACCGCCAGCGCGGCGTTCTGGCGCAGGAACCCGGCGTTCGCGCCCGACTTGTTGGGCTCGCTGACCGCCAGCGCCATCGAGGCGTAGGGCTGCTCCTGCCCGTTGCCCGAGACGCCCACGCTCACCTTCTGCTCGAACAGGGTGGCGACGCTCGCGGTGGTGGGCGTGAGGGTGGGCGGGTTGCCGGTGGCGCGCTGCAGCACGCCTCTCTTGAAGACGTCGGTGGTGATGACGCCGATGTGCCAGTTGCCGTTGCTGGTGGCCGCGGAGCTCATGAAGGCGGCGAAGTTCGTCGCCAACGCCGCTTGCTCGTCGGCCATCGAGCACGAGTCATCGATCACCAGCAGGATGTCGACCTCGGCGCCGCCCTGGGTGAAGGTGTCCTCCTGCTCGCCGATGGGGTCCGCGGTCGCGCGCAGGGCCACGCCTTCCGAGTACGGAACCCCGCCTTCCTCGGTGTCGATGCGCAGCGCCTCGGAGAAGGTGCCCACGGTGGTGGGCGCCGCGGCGACCTGCAGGTGCAGCTGGTCCGTGGGGCTGAGCACCACCGGCCCCATCGCCAAAGGCGAGCTGGTGATGCGGAAGGGCGCGGGGGGAATCGAGGAGCCCATGATGGTGATGGGCACGCCGCACACGTTGTAGAGCGTGACCGTCTTCGAGCCCGAGGTGCAGTTCTGCTGCACCAGGCCCAGGTCGAGCAGGGGCGGGTCGATCACCAGGCAGCGGCTCACCTTCAGATCGACGGGGAGCGCGCGGGGCACGGTCTCGCCGCTCACCGTGAAGCGCAGCGTGCCACGCAGGTAGTCGCCCACGTTCGCGGTCGCCGGCGCCACGGCCTGCACGCGGATGGCGCGGCTCTCGCCCCGGGGAATGAGGAGGCTGGGGGTGGTCGGCGCGGCCACCATGAAGGCGAGGTCAGACCCGGGCGCCAGCTCGAGGCCGCTCACCAGGCAGTCAGCGCCCACCGCGTCGGGCGCGTTGGTGAGCGTGATGGTGCGGCTGACCACCCCACCTCGCGGGGTGGCGCCGAAGTCGACGCCCAGCGGCGACACGGTGAGCGCGCACGCCTCGGGAAGGCGGGGACCCGCGGTCAGGAGAATGCGCGCGACCGGCTCCTTCTGATCGTTCGAGTACACCAGCAGGTCGGCCTCGCGCAGGCCGGTGGAGGTCGGCGCGATGCCCACTTCGAACTCGGCGAAGTTCTGTCCGGCCACTGCGGGCAGCCCCACCGCGTTGTCGTAAGCGCCGCGCAGCGCGACCGTGAACTCGGTGACCCGCGTCTGCGCGTTCCTGGGGACGATCACAAACCACGGGAGCGTGCCGCGGACGCCCAGCACCAGGTTGTTCACCGGGTCTCCGGGCGTCGGCGGCGCGGTGCCGACGTTCTGCACCAGCACGCGGCGGCGCGTGACCACCGCCCCCGTCGAGCTCAGCGGCACGGTGCCGAACTGAATCGGGTTGGGATCGACGCGAACGCGAGGGCCGCCGCCGATGCAGCTCAAGGGAATGCGCGCCGGCGTCACGGGCAGGGTGCCGAGATCGATCGCCAGGGTGGCGCTCAGCGGCCCCAGCGTCTGCGGAAGGCAGGTGACCGCGACGGTGACGCGCGAGCGCGCGGGCAACACCGTGGGGTTTCCCGGCTCCGTGGCGAAGTCGGCCGCCGCGACCGAACCTGCGATCGAGAGGGCGACGTTGGAGTTGTTCACCAGGGTCACGGTCTTCGTCACCGCGACGCCGAGGGGAATGCGCCCGAAGTCGAGGCGCGCGGGGCTCCAGCTCAGGGCCTCGTTGCTGCCTTCACCGATCAGCCGCACCCGCACCGGGGGGCAGGTGGGCCCGCGTTGAAGGGAGATGTTCGCCTCGTAGGCGCGCTCTTCCAGCGGAGAGAAGCGCACCGGCAGCTCGACTCCGCCCCCGGCGGGGACCTCGAGCGGGCTGACCGCGTCGAAGAAGAACGCGGTGGCGTCGGCCCCCTCCACCGCGCCCCAGGTGGTGGAGGCGGCGAGCGCGCGACCGTTCTCGAGCAGCAGCGGGCTCACCACCGCCTGCTGCAGCGGCACCTGGCCGAAGTCGATCAGCGCGGGCACGTAGCAATCGCGCGCCACCGCGAGCGCGACCACCTCGAGCAGGATCTCGTCCTCTCCCTCGCGCGCGCCGGAGAGCATCAGGGAGAACTTCGCGCGGTGCGTGAGCTCTTTCAGCGAGCCGTCGCTCGCCTGGGGCGGGGCGAAGCGCACCAGCAGCGCCGCGTCGGCGGAAGACGCGATGGTGAGCCCGGTGGCGTCGTCGAGCGAGAGCGCCTCGTCACCCTCGAGGCGGGTGACGGAGAGGATGGAGATCTCTTCCTGCCCCACGTTGCGCACCGGCACCTCGGCGGTGGCGAGCGTCTCCATGAAGGCCGGGGGCAGGGTGAGGCTGGTGTCGCGGCTGAGCACCTCGCGGCCGGTGCTGCCGCGTTGGACCACGACGAGCTCGCCGAAGCGCGCCGACACCGTAGCGCCGCCGCAGCGGCAGCCCGAGACCGCGAACAACAGGGCAAGCAACGCGATCCGGCGCATGGACTTGGCATCCTCTCACAGTCGGCACGGCGCCGTTGGCCCCCGCGGGGCTCGCTGTCATGGTGGCCCCACATGCGGTGGAGCTTCCTGCTGGTGTTGGTGATGGCGAGCGGTTGCCCCCGGCCCTGCGATCGCTCCACGTGTGATGGCTGCTGCGCGACGGATGGGGAGTGCGTCACCGGAACCAGCAGGACGGAGTGCGGCCTCGGCGGCGAGCAGTGCGCGAGGTGCACCCTCAAGGAGCGCTGCGCCGCCGCGAAGTGCGAGGCCCTGCCGGTGGTCGACGCCGGGGTGATCGACGCCGGCCCGCCGCCCAGGTGCGACTGCGTGGCCTCGTGCTGTCTGGCCGACGGCACCTGCGCGCCGAACGACGGCATCGACGCGTGTGGTCCTGCGGGGCAGTTCTGCGGTACCTGCGCCCCGAGCCAGCGCTGCGACCAGGGGGCGTGCATCGCGGGGCCGTGCTCCGGCTGCCTCGATCCACTCGGCATCTGCCGCGCAGGCACGGGCGACACCAGCTGTGGTTCGGACGGCGGCGTGTGCGTGGCATGCGGGACGGATCAGGCGTGCGTGCTCGGGAGCTGTGCGTTCATTCGGTGCGACATGACGAATTGCCGCTTCGGGTGTTGCCAGCCCGACAAGTCCTGCGTGGCCTCGAGCACGCTGACGTGCGGGCTGGGCGGAGATCTGTGCCAGGTGTGCTCCGGCACGCAGCAGTGCCTGGGCGGCCTGTGCCAGTGACCCAGCTCCGGTCTCCCCGAGCGGAGAGGGAGCAACTCTCCTAGAAGCGGCCGCTGAAGC
>VFKJ01000739.1 GCA_009885595.1 Myxococcales bacterium
CAGCGAGAGCCTCTGCTCCCTCGACCTCAACCTGCAGAGCCCCGTGGGTGGCCTGGGGGAAGCGCGCTTCCCTGCCCTGAGGGAACTCACCCTCGAGCTGCCCTTCCGTCGCCTGGACTTGCCGCTGGCCTTGCTGGCGGGCGAGGTGGCGCCGCAGCTGCGCACGCTCACCCTCACCGGGGCCCTGTGGCCTCAGCAGCTCTCCGATCTCTCGGTGAGCGCGCTCCTTCGCGGGCTGACCACCCTGAGGGTCGTCGCCGAGGCCGAGACCGGCTGGTACGCCACCCTGCTCGAGACCCTCGATTCCTGGGCTCACCTCGAGGAGCTCGTGCTGACGGCCGATCGCCATCACCCCGAATGGGTCGAGGCGGTGAAAGCCGCGCTGCCGCAGGCGCGCATTCGGACCCCGCTGCTGAGGCTCTAAAAGTCAGGTCGGCACGAGCCTGGGCGCGATCTTCTCGAGGTCCCCGAGGCTGAGCACGGTCACCACCTGCGTCACCGCGCGCGAGTAGCTCTGCATCTCGCTGTCGCCGAAGCCCCAGTTCGCCTTCGGCTCGGTGCAGATCCACACCACGCGTTTGGCCTTGCGCTTGAGATCTTCCAGCGCCCACACCTGGGGCGCGTTGAAGTTGTTCCGCCCGTCGCCGATCACGAAGACCGTCGTCTTTCGGGTGATGGTGCCGAGGTAGTTCCGGGTGAAGGTCGACAGGGCGTTGCCGTAGTTCGAGTTCGACGAGAGCGAGATCACGTCGCCGGAGAGCGCGGCCTCGAGCGCGTCTTCGGGCTTCGCGTCCTTGAAGTGCCTCGTCACCTCACCCAGCTCGGAGACGAAGATGAAGCTGCGCACCCGGGTGAAGAGCGACTGGAGCGACCAGGTGAACAGCAGCATCAGCCGCGAGGCGTTGCGCACGGAGTCGGACACGTCGCACAGCACCACCACGTCGGGCCGCTGCGGCCGGCGGGTGCGGAACTGCGGGACCATGGGAATGCCGCCCGTGGTGAGGTTCTTTCG
>VFKJ01000205.1 GCA_009885595.1 Myxococcales bacterium
AGGTCTTTGACCGTGGCCACCACCTCGACGGGCACGCCCGAACCCGCGGTGAACTCGCCAGGCGTGAGCGTGAGGGCGATGCTCGCCGCGCTCGCCGCGCGCACCGCCACCTCGACCACCGTCTCCGGCGAACCCTCCACCGAAAGTCCGAGCGCGTCCGGGCCACCCGCCACTGACCTGGGCGCGCGATAGCCCACCGAGAAGACGCCGCCCGCGCGGGCGATCGGCGCTTCCAGCGCTCCCCGCCGGGCGGAGAGCTTCAACTTCGCCGCGTCGAGCAGCGGAGCGCCATCGAACTCCACCGCGAACACCTCGAGCTCCACCCGCGAAGCAGCGCTGAGGCCTTCGACCGGCACCAGCACCGCGGCGCGCGGATACGGCCGGGGCGCGAGATCGACGGAGGTGGTGGTGATGTTGCCTGCAGCATCGGCGGCCACCACGCTGGCGCTGGCAAACCCCGGCGGCACCACCACGGGCAGGGTCAACTTGCCGCGGCCATCCGCCTGCATCGGCCCGAAGCGCGAGGTGCCGATGGAGACCGTCACCGAGGCGCGTGGCTTGGTCTCCAGCTTGAGGCTGGCGTTGGCCAACAAGGGAAGCGCCACCCAGCTGAGCTGCCCCTTGCTGCCACCGGCGATCGACTCCACCGCGAGCAGCACCACCCGGGGGAAACGCTCCTGGGGAAGAGTGAAGCGCGCGCGAAACCGGCCTTCACCTGCAGGCTCTGCCGCGGAGATGACGCCCCCGCCACAGGCCCCGCACCACACCTTCACCGCGGTCGCGCCCGGCACCACCAGCTCGAGCGGCGCAGCGGCGGGCCCGAAGGTCAGGGTGGCCGGCTCCACCCGCACGGGCGCGGCTGCCAGCGCGTACATCAGCAGTGCCCACGTCATCGCGACCTCTCAGTGGTACTCAACTCAGTGGTACTCAACGGCGCCTTTGATCTTCAGCGCGTTGGGGTCCAACACGAACTGCTGCGTCCTCGACGCGCGCCGCCCGAAGGCATCAGTGGCCGAGACGATCACCGCCTGCTTCCCGGGCCTGAGCGTCACCTGGCCCTCGAAGCTGCCGTCCGGTGCGCGCGCGACCTTTCGGCCCCCCACGAAGACCCGCGCGGGAGTGTTCACCTTGCCCTTGATGGTGAGGCTGCTCTTGCTGGTCTCCTTCGCCGCGGGCCAGGCGACCTCGAGCGAGAACGCGCGCGGCATCTTCGCGGCGGGGGTGAGCCCGGCTTCCCGCGTCATCGCGAATTCGCCTTCGCCCAGCGCCACCGTCTGTCCACCCGAGGTGAGGCTGGCCTCGCCCTCGAGCGCGCCCGCGGTGGCGGACTGGCCGTCGTACGAGAAGGAGACCCGCCCACCCCGCGAGCGGGCCTGGTGACCGCCGCCGCTGATCGCCACCTCGCCGCCTGGCATCGCCACCTCGACCGCGCCGTTGACCTCGAGGCGCACCTCGCGCGGTTCGAGCAGGGTCAGCTCCAGCTCCGAGCCTTCGTGCAGCTTGATCTGCGCGACGTCGAAGGAGAGCTCCAGCTGGCCGTTGGCCGCCATGCGCACCCGGTCGCCCACTTGCACCGGGTCGCCGACGGCCAGCGTCCCCCACTGCTCGCTGCCTTCGCGACGGATCTCCACCGCGCCGCCGAGGCTGAGCACCAGGGCGGGCAGGCGCTCGCTGACCTCCGCCGCAGCGGCGCCTGCATCCACCACGGCGATCGACGGTGGAGGAAGCGGCGGCGGCAGCGGAACGGGAGGCTCCGCGCAGCCCAGCGCGAGGATCACCAGCCAGGCGGCCTCATTCCTTGAGCGCATAGTCCAGGGGCAGGTCGAAGGTCTGGGTGGGCTGCAGGTGCCTGGGGAAGCGCAGCTCTTTGATGCGCGCCACCACGCAGTCGGTGATGGTGGGGTGAAGCGGCGTCTTCAGGCTGGCCGCGCTCACCGCGCCCGAGTCGAGGATGGTGAAGCTGAGCTCGAGCCGGCCCGAGGTGCCGGGCAGGAGCGAGCGTTGATCCTGCAAACACTTGCGCAAGCGGCCTTGTGACTGGCCGAAGACGCGCGCCACGTCCTTGCCTTCCAGCCGGCCGAGCACCGGCGCGGCCGGGCGTTTCACCACCGGAGGCGGCGCGGGCTCCGGCGTGGGCGCGGCGATCACGGGCGGGGGTTCCACCGGGGGCGCGACCACCGGAGCCGGCACCACCGGAGCGACCACGGGGACCGGCAGCACCGGCGCCGGAGCGCGGCCCAACACCTGCCAGGCGCCTGCAGCGGACGCCGCCAGCAACAGCAGGCCCACCAGGACGGGCCCGAACCTCGAGCGGGACAGTCCCCTGGCGGTGCGGGCGCGCTCCACCTCGGCCTTCACCAGGGCGGGGTCGGGCGGGGTGAAGGTGTCCTCGATGCGCCCGGGCGCCGGGGGGGCGGGCTCCAGCGGGGGCGCGGCCACGCGCAGGGGGATGACCCGCGGGGGCGGAGTCAGCGCGGGGCCCACCCCCACCGCCTCCAGGCAGCGGCCCAACGCCGCGCGCAGCTCGACCATCGACTGGAAGCGCAGCGCACGGTCCTTCTCCAGCGCGCGCAACACCAGCGCGTCGAAGACCGCGGGCAGCTTCAGCTCAGGCCGGCGCTGACTGGGCGCGATCGGCTGCTCACCCAGGTGCTTCATCATCACGTCAGCGACGCTGCGGGCCTCGAAGGGCAGGGCGCCGGTGATCAGCTCGAAGGCGAGCACGCCGAACGCGTAGACGTCGGCCCGGTGATCGACGTCCTCTCCGCGGATCTGCTCGGGAGACATGTAGTCGGGCGTGCCCAGCAGCGCGCCGGCCTGGGTGGTGTGCTTCTTCGCCGGCGAGTCGGCCAGGTCGGTGACCTTGGAGATCCCGAAGTCGAGCACCTTGAGCAGCTCGCTCCCGTCGTCGCGGCGCACCAGCACCAGGTTGTCCAGCTTGAGATCGCGGTGGACGATGCCGTTGGCGTGCGCGGCGGCCAGCGCCCGGCACAGCTGAAGGAGCAGCTGCAGCCCGCGGGACAGCTCCAGCGCCCCTTCGCGGTGCACCAGCGCGCCCAGGCTCTCGCCCTCCAGCGCCTCCATCACGAAGTAGAGCGCGCCCTCGTCGGTGCGGCCAAAGTCGGTGACGCTCACGATGTTCTCGTGGCCGATGCGACTGGCGGCGATGGCCTCTTGCTGGAAGCGCTGCACCAGCTCTTCGTGTTTGCAGAGCTCGTGTTTGAGCACCTTCACCGCGATCTTCTTCCGAAGGATCACGTGCTCGGCGAGGTAGACGTCGCCCATCGCCCCAGAGCCGATCCAGCCGGTCACCTTGTAGCGATCGCCCAACGTCTTCCCGATCATCGAAGCATCGGGGCGGGGCTCGTGGTCAGTGGCGATGGTGTCTCGTCGCAGTGTGCCCCCCCCTCAAGGCGCCGACCCTACCAGCAAGGGCGCGCCTGGAAGCGGGTTGAGTGGGCTCGCGGAGAGCCGCGCAAATGGATCACAACAGTCAGCCACCATCGCCCGCGCGGCGGCGGGAGCGGTACCAGAGGAGCAGGAAACCCAGCAGCGCAGGGCCGCCGCTGGACTGACAGCCGCAGCCGAGATCGACGATGGGGACGAAGTCGGTGCCCGCGTCGCTGGAGCCCGCGTCGCTGACGCCCGCGTCGGTGACGCCCGCATCGCTGAAGC
>VFKJ01000785.1 GCA_009885595.1 Myxococcales bacterium
GGCTGCGCTTGAAGCCCTCGAAGAACATCCACACCGCGGAGAGCACGTAGACGCCGGCGCACGCCAGGCTGACGAACGAGGGGTCCTTTCCGCGCGCCTTCGCCACGAAGAGGCCGGAGACGGTGAGCGCCGCGAAGAGCACCAGGATCGCGCCCACGTTCGCCAGCACGGAGCGCACGTCGTGGGTGAAGAGCAGCAGCAGCGCCAGCCCGCCCTGCAGCAGCACCGCGCCGGTGGGCGGCTGCCCGGTCTTCGCCCCCAGGAACGCGGGGAGAAAGCCGTCCTTCGCCATCGCCGCGTACACGCGCGGGCCCACCAGCAGCATCGCGCTCATCGCCGAGATGAAGAGCAGCAGCATCACCGCGCTCATCACCTTGGCCGCCACGGGACCTAAGAGCGCCGCCATCACCGCCTGGCCGAGCGTCACCTGCTCGAACTGCCCCTTGAGCGAGGTGAAGTCGTCGTACTGGAAGACCACCGTGCCCTGCGCGGGCGTGAGGTTCGCCACGAAGATGAAGTTGACCACCAGGTAGAGCGCGCCCACCGCGAGGCAGCCGATCAACATCGCGCGCGGCACGTTGCGCTCGGGCTGCTCGAACTCGTCGGCGGCGTAGATGACCGCGTTCCACCCGGAGAAGGCGAAGGCGATGAAGAAGAGGCTGCCCAACACCTCTGCGACCGGGGTCTGCGTGGGCGTCGCGGCCGCCCAGGTGGGCCAGGAGAGCGAGCCGAAGAACACGCCGACCGCGACGAAGCCGACCAGCAGCAGCACCTTGACCGCCACGAGCACGTTCTGCACCCGCGCCGAGAAGTGCAGGCCCAGCGCGTGCACCAGGGTGAGCACGATGATCAAGAGCGCGCCCACGAAGCGGGGATCGAGCGAGGGCACCACCGCGCGCGCGAAGGCCCCGGCGGCCATCGCGTCGAGCGCGGTCGGGGCGGAGAAGCCCACCAGCAGCGAGGCCCAGCCGGCGAGGTAGCCCAGCGCCGGGTGCATCAGGGTGGAGAGGTAGCGGTACTCACCGCCGCCTTCGGGCACCAGGCGCGCCACCTCGGCGTAGGCCTTCGCGCCGCACAGCGCGAGCACCGCGCCGATCAACCACGCGAGGAGGATGAGCCCGGGAGACAGGCTCTGCGCCATGAACCCGGTGGAGAGAAAGACGCCCGCGCCCACCATGTTGGCGATGACGAGACCGATGCCGGACTTGAGACCGAGGGTACGGGGGGAAGACACGCCCCTTCAGACTTATTCGAACCACGAAGATTCGGTGAAGAACAAGAAATAGGCGATAGAGCGCGCCATGCGCATCGTCGGGTTGCTGCTGGCAGTGGTGGCGTTTGGCTGTGGCTCGAGCGAAGGCTCGCCGTGCTCGACGCCGGACGCGGTGGAGTGCTCGGGCGCGAAGACCATGCTCGTGTGCGAGGGCTCGAAGTGGGCCGCGTACGCCTGCCCGAGCTGCGCTGGGAACAAGTGCGACTGGAAGGGCGTGACCACGGGCTCAGGTTGCCCGCGCATCGCCGACACCTACGGCACCTGCAACTACGACGGCCGCCTGGTGGGCTGCTTCTGGTCTTCGTCCGCGGATGCCGGCGTGTTCGTCGAGTCGGCGTGCGCGGCCTGCGTGGCGGGCAAGTCGATCGAGGAGCTCGGCAAGTGCAGCGGCGGCCGGTGCAGCTGCCAGTGAGCGTTGACTACCAACATAGTCATCGATAGTCTTCAATCTAGTCATGAACTGGAGCGTCTCCGAGGCGAAGGCGAGGTTGTCCGAGGTGCTCGCGCGTGCCCGGAAGTCGCCGCAGGTCATCGAAAACAGAGGCGAATCGGTCGCGGTCGTCATCTCCAAGCGAGAGTTTGATCGGCTCTCGCAACTGCAGGCCGAACCGCGTCCTTCTGCCATGGCGGAGCTGCTCGAGTTCACCCGCGCGCTCAAGGCGGGAGGAGACCTCGAGCTCGAACTGCCTCGCCGGGACCTCGAGGCGGATCGTCCGATTCCCTTCAGCGACGACGAGGGCTGAATGTACCTCCTCGACACCAACGTCTTGTGCGAGCCCACCCGGCAGCAGGCCTCGGAGCCCGTCAGCCAGTGGTTGCTGACCCAGGCCTCCGTGAAGGTGAGCGCGATCTCGCTGATGGAGATCGAATACGGCCTGTCGCGGCTGCCGAAGGGCGAGAAGCGGGACCGGTTGACGAGGTGGTTGGAGGGCGTGCTCGCCTCTGCGGCGATCGAGATCATCCCCGTGGACGCGGCCGTCGCGCGCAGCGCGGGGAGACTGAAGCGACTCGCTGAGACCGGTGGTCGCCCCCGGCCCAGCGCCGACCTGATCATCGCCGCCTGCGCTCAGGTCACCGGCTCGGTCGTCGCGACGCGGAACACCGCCGACTTCGAAGGTCTCGGCGTCCCGCTGCTCAATCCCTTCGTGGGGTGAGAAGCACGAAGACCGCGCAGCTTCCTGCACACCGGTGTGCAGGGCCTTGTCCGGGTGGAGCCGCGCTTCCCCGCGCGCCTCGCGTGGCACGTCACGTGCTAAATGCGGCCGCCATGCAATCCTCCGTGCTGACGGCCGTGCTGCTCCCCATCGCCCTCGCCATCGTGATGCTCGGCCTCGGCTTGAGCCTGACCCTGGCCGACTTCAGGCGCGTGCTGCTCTACCCCCGGGCGGTGTTCGCCGGGTTGTTGGTGCAGGTGTTGATCCTGCCCCTGCTCTGCTTCGGCATCGCGAAGGGGTTTGGGCTCGCGCCCGAGCTCGCGGTGGGGCTGATGCTGCTGGCTGCGTCTCCGGGCGGGGCGACGGCAAACCTCTTCAGCCACCTGGCGCACGGCGACGTCGCGCTCAACATCACGCTGACGGCGGTGAACAGCATCGTCTCGCTCTTCACCCTGCCGTTGATCGTCAACTTCGCGCTCATTCACTTCATGGGCGCGGACAACAGCGTGCCGCTGCAGTTCTCGAAGATCGTCCAGGTGTTCTTCATCGTGCTGGGGCCGGTGTCGGTGGGCATGGTGCTGCGGGCGCGCAGGCCCCTGCTCGCGGCGCGGCTGGATCGCGCGGTGCGGGTGCTGTCGGCGCTGGTGCTGGTCTCCATCGTCGCCGCCACCCTCATCAAGGAGCGCGAGCACGTGGTGAGCTTCTTCGCCCAGGTCGGCCTGCCCGCGCTGGTGTTCAACCTCTCCAGCATGGGCATCGGGTTTCTGCTGCCGCTCGCGCTGCGCCTCGAGCGCAGCCAGGCGGTCGCCATCGCCCTGGAGATCGGCGTGCACAACAGCACGCTGGCCATCGCCATCGCCAGCGCGCCGACGCTGCTCAACAACTCGGTGATGGCCATCCCTCCGGCCGTCTACAGCCTCATCATGCTGGTCACCGCCGGGCTGTTCGGCGCGTTCGTCAGCCGCCGCCGCGCGCCCCGCGGGGAGCTGGCCGCAGCGCCCGCTCCGTGAGCCGGAGAATTCGCTTCTTCCATTGACCGTCAGCTCGCGAGCTTCTTCGCCAATCGCTCGAAGATCGCGGCCAGCGCGGGCTTGTCGATCATGCCCTGCGCCACTTGCTCCATGATCGGATGAAGCGTCTCGTCAGGATCGACCAATTCCCATCCGTTCATGAACAGGAACACCACCGCGGCCGAGAGCCCGATTCGTTTGTTGCCGTCGACGAACGGGTGGTTCCGGCTCAAGTGGAACGCGTAGGCGGCTGCCATGCCGAACGGGAACGGGTTCGCGTGTTGCCCTCCGAAGCTCGCGTCTGGCTGTGCGATCGCGCTCTGGAGCAGATGAAGCGAGCGAAGCCCCGATTCGCCACCGGCAAAGGTGATCGCGTCGTCGTGAAGGACGAGCACCTCCTCGAGCGTCAGGAAGATGATCCCGCTCATTCAGGTGCCTACTTCGCGAGCTTCTTGAGCGTACCGCCGTGCTTCGCGAGCACGTGCTTTCTCGCTTCGTCGAAGCGGGCCGCACGGCCCTCGACCGCCTCCTTGGATGCGCGGCGAACGAGCAAGGTCTGGCCCTCGACCTGGAGCTCAACATTGGAGCCGCGCTCCAGGTTCAAGAGTCCCAGGAGCGTCTTGTCGAGGATGAGACCTTCGCTGTTTCCGATCGGCGTGAGCTTTTTGATCATGGTCATCGCAACCTCCACGGGCGTAATTACTTTGTTATAACATCGTGGTCAGAGCTGACAACAGGGCCGACGCCCGCAGCGCGCCAGAGGCAGGCGACCTTCAGCGGAGAGCCGCTCACGCCCGGAACTCGCCGCGCTGAGTCTCGAGGAAGGGACGGTCGACCGCGTGAGCCTGTGCGCGCTGCTGCTCGAACCACACCACGACTGCCCGAACCAGTGCGCCGACGATGATGAGCAGGGGGGCAGCAGCACGCCGAGAACGAACACGCGCCGTGCAAGAAGGCCTGAGCTCCTTCCGGAGCATGGCCGAAGCGGCCAGCGCAGCACCTCGGGGCCAGCCTCGTCAGGCCAGCCGGAACCCGAGGCGGCGCCACACCACGGTGACCGCGCGGTCCGAGGTGTAGAGCCGCGCCCCGCCGTCGACCGCGGCGACGATGATCTGCGCGTCGGCCCAGCCGACGCCCGAGGCGTGGAAGCTGCGCAGGCGCCGCTCGACGAAGGCGCGCGTCGCGGCGGCCCCGGGGCTCGGCACCAGCGGTAGCAGTGACAGGTCCCTGGCCACCCGCGCGGGAATGCCGGAGCCCAGCTCGAGCTCGCCGATCACCACGTCGCACGTCACCACCCTGTTCTCGCCCAGGTACTGCACCAGCCGTGCGTCGCCGCGCCGCAGGTGGCGGACCCAGGCGCTCGTATCGACGAGGATCAGCGCTGCACCCCGCGCCGACGCTTCGGGACCCGGGCCGAGGGTGCCCTTCCCCCCAGCGCCGCCAGACGGAGCGCGGCGTCGCGGGCCAAGAGCGACCTCAGCCCCTCCTCGATGATGGACGTGCGCGTCTGGCCCGGGCGCCGCGCGCTGACTTGTGCGATGAGTGTCGTGTCGAGGTTGAGAGTCGTACGAGTCGTCTGCATCAATGCAGACTAATCATCTGCATCACTTCGCGCAACCCAGGGTGAGGTGGCTTGGGTGAGGTGGCTTACGCGCCCCACGCCTCAGCGTGTTGTTGGAAGAACACGCCCGCCTCTGACTTGGAGATGCGCCCTTCGACCACTCCGAGCGTCAGCTGAACGAGCGCCTCGTTGGTCGACTCGACCCACAGGCCATTCATGCCGAGGAACGTGAGGGCCACGCCGAGGCCGACGCGCTTGTTGCCGTCGACGAAAGGATGGTTCTTCACCAGGTGAAACAGGTACGCCGCCGCCTGCTCGTAGATGGTGGGGTGGAGCAACTCGCCGAACATGGTGGCCTTCGGCACCGCGAGCGCGGACTCGAGCAGCGCGACATCGCGCAGTCCGGTCGCGCCACCGAAGCGCCGAATGCTCTCGGCGTGAATCGCGAGCACGTCATCGAGCTCGAGGAACTCGGTCGCCTTCATTCCGCGAGCTTCTTGAAGGCGCCGGCGTAGGTGTCGAACACGCGATCGGTCACCTTCTTGAGCTTCGCGTCGCGTTTCTTGCTGCGCACGGGCGCGATGAGGATGACCGAGCCGTCACTGGAGATCTCCAGCTCGGTCTCGGCGTCGACCCCCAGCTGGTCGAGGAGCGGCCGGTCGAGCACGACCCCGAGGCTGTTTCCGATCTTCGTCAGGCGCTTGCGCATGCGTTCTAACGTAACGAGCAACCGTTATAACGGCAAGGCGGCCCCTCTTTGCCGGACTACACCTCTTCACGGCGCCGGATAGCTCGAGAAGCGGACGGCAAAGACGGCGCGGCCTCCCGCCGCCTCGGACAAGCCCCACAACAGCCCGTGGGCCTCGTCGACCATCAGGTCTTCCGGTGAGTCGGAGAAGTTCGCGGTGCGGCTGCCCGTGGGGTTGACCGAGTACAGCGCGCCCCCGCCGCCGGCCGGTGCGCTGGAGGAGAGATAGGTGAGCCCCGCGCGGTGCGCCCCACCCTGCACCTGCCGCTGACCCATCACGTACGCGTCGAGCGGCCAGGTGGTGGCTTCAGTATTGTAATGATAGACGGTCAGGGAAGTGGCCGTGCCGCCAAGACCCTGAGCCTGTTGCTGTCGAGCAAGGCCGTTGCCCTGGTGAAGGA
>VFKJ01000372.1 GCA_009885595.1 Myxococcales bacterium
CGCCCGAGAAGCGCACCGAGAGGATCTCCAGCAAGCGCACGCACTCTTCCCAGGTCAGCCCGGGCCGAATCACGAGGCTGCGCACGCCGTCGCGGAAGAGCCGGAAGGCCAGCGAGCGCTCGCGATCGAGATCTTTGTAGACGACCTCGGCGCCCAGCAGCAGCTCGAAGGGCTTGATGGTGAAGGTGAGCTCTCCGTGCGCCTTGAGCGCCGCGTCGATGCTCTCGCGGTACTCGGAGAGGAAGCGGCGGATGATCACGTTCTTCGAGTCGTAGAGCGAGAACGCGCGGGCGGCGCGGCTGAGGGCGCGCAGGGCGGCGTTGGCGTCGCGGCCTTGCGGGGTGCCACCCAGCACCTGTTCCTCAGTGGCCAGCGCAGCGCGGGCTATCGAGGACGGGCTCGAGGTCGGGACGGGCACGAGCCAAAGGCTACTGCGCAGGGCGAGCGCCGCACCAATCGGCCCTCGCTGTCAGTAGTCATTCTTGTCCGGCCGGTGCGCCCTCGTTTCGCGGATCCGATGCGGCTGTTCTGAGCCCGGCGCTCGCCCAACCGGCGGGTTGCTGGGGCGGGCGCCACTCGATATCGTGATATCAATGGCTCAGCTCGTGGTTCGTCAGCTCGAAGAGGACGTCAAGGTGCGCCTGGGGCGTCGCGCTGCGCGGCACGGCGTCAGCATGGAAGAAGAGGTGCGGGAGATCTTGCGGGACGCGGTCAAACGCGAGGAGCGGTCTCCCTCGAAGCTGGGCAGCCGAATCGCCGCGCGGTTCGCGAAGGGCGGGCTCACCCGCGACCTGCCTGAGCTCCACGGCCAACTCGCCCGGCCCGCGGACTTCAAGAAGTGATCATCCTCGACACCAACGTCCTGTCAGCGCTGATGCGCACCTCGCCTGATCCAGAGGTGATTGCCTGGCTGGACGAGCAACCCGCCGAGTCAGTGTGGATTACCAGCATCACGGAGTTCGAGAGCCGGATGGGGTTGGCGCTCCTGCCTTCCGGGAGGCGTCGTTTGGCGCTCCAGGCGAGCTTTGAACGATTGCTGCGGGACGATCTGCAGAGCCGGGTGCTCGCCTTCGACAGCGACGCCGCCGCGGAGTCGGCCGTGCTCGCCGCCCGACGTCAGAGAGCTGGCCGGCCCGTCGACATGCGCGACACCCAGATCGCCGGAATCGCGCTCTCGCGAAGGGCGACGCTGGCCACCCGGAACGTGCGGCACTTCGATGACCTCGAGTTGGCGGTCGTGAATCCCTGGGGCTGAGGGCGCTGGGGCCTCAGGCCCAGAGGCCGCGCTCGACCATCGTCCAGGCCTGCACGCCCGGGACTCGAGGCAGGAACATCGCGATCTCATCAGTGCGCGGCACCCGACGTGCGCCGGGCAGCCCGGTGAGATCCATCGTCTCCCAGACGCGCACCTTCGGCAGACCACACCGGTGCGCGGCATGTGCCGCCGCGTGGAGCAGCGCCGGCAAGTGTCTCGGGTCCCGCACGCCCACGCTGAGCACCTGCAGCTCGTTCGTCTTCCAGTGCGCGGTCCAGGTGATGGTCGACTCGCCCACCCGCGCGCCGTGATGCTCGAGCGCCGTCTTCCCCAACGCCTCGGTGTAGAGGCGCTCGCGCTCCAGGTGCCAATCGAGCCGTTCAGCACAGAGCGTGAGGCGCAGCGTGTGCTCGTCCGCTTCCGCGTGCAGCGGCGCCGAGAGCGAGCGCAGCCACTGCACGCCCTCCGGCTCCTCCGCGCGCGCGGGGAGGAACGTGTCGAAGGCGGGCACCGGCCAGAAGCCCAGGCGCTGGTAATACTCCGTGCCGATCTCGCTGAAGAGCGTGACCGCCAGCACGGTGGGCAGCTTCTCGAACACCGCCGCCAGCATGTTCGTCGCGTGACCCTGGTTGCGGAGCGAGGGCTCGGTGAACACCGAGGCGATGGTCGCCGCGGTCCCCACCTGCGGGCCCACCTTCGCCTCGTCGAGGAACGCCTCGCAGGAGGCGAGGGTCACGCCGCTCACGTCTCTCCACAGCCAGGTGGTGAGCGCCTTCGCCGCCCAGGGGTGAGCCCTCAGGCGCTTCTCGCGCTCGAGGAACTGCTCGCGGGTGAGTCCATCACCCCACGCGGAGAACGTGAGCTCGTCGCGGAGGACCTGCTCGGTGGGTGAGGCGATCGTCAGTTTCGGCATGGGACCTCTTACTTTGCCAGAAGCTGAGACGAGCTACGCCCTGACCAACTGCGCGACGAGCTCGTCCCACTTCTTCGTTCGGTAGTCGTCTTCACCGACCACCTCGACCAACGCTGCGCGGACATAGGCGCGATCGAGCGAGCCCTGCATGATGCCGAGCAGACGTTCGACGTCGACGAGGTCCTTGCCGCGGAAGAACAACATCTTGAAGACCGCGGTGTCCTCGGGAGAGAGCACCCGGAGACGGATGCCGTGGAGCGTAACCTCGCGGGTGCGCGTCGCGGCACGGTCGTGGACTGGGATGGAGTTGAAGAAGAGATCGACCGGGAGCCCCTTGAACATCCCGCGCGCGTCGCCGCGTTCGGCGGCGGTTTCCAGCGCGAGCGGCTCATCGATCTCCAGTCCGGCTGCGATGAGCGCGCTCGGCGCTGGTCCCGCCGCGTCTCCCGGCACGAAGAGGTTGATGTCGACGTCGTGCGTACCGCGGGCCGCGCCAAAGAAGCCGTAAGCGATGGCGCCGCCGATCGCATGGGGAATCCCCGCTCGCTGAAGGGCGGTCGCGAAGTGAACGGCTGCTTCAGTGGCGTCCATGGGCCCGGTACTGCTTGACGAGCCGCAGCCACGTCGCCATCGACTCGGCGCTTCGCTGGTCCTGGTGTTGGATGGCACGCTCGAAGTCGGGCCTGCCGCGGAGAATCGCCATGGCATCGCGACACACCGACTCGAGGAGCTTCCCGCGTTCCTCCAGGTTCAAGCCCCGCACGTTCGAGATGTCGTCCTCGATCTCCTCGCGCAAGGAGCTGCGTCGCGCCGCGAGGTGCTCGAGGAAATGCGCTGCACGATCAGCCGACATGCCTCGAGTCTAGCGCAGCTTCTCAGGCAGCGCCCCGGTCAAGCCCAGCGGGCGGGAGGGTTGTCATTCTTGTCCGGCCGGTGCGCCCTCGTTTCGCGGATCCGATGCGGCTGTCCTGAGCCCCGTCACCGGGTCGACCATCACCGCCTCCGCGTCGCCCCAACCCGGGACGAAGGTGAAGGTGTGCCCCATCGCTTCGAGGGCGGCGCGGGTCGCGGGGTCGAGCCCGTCTTGATCCACCCAGACCTCGTCAGGCAGCCACTGGTGGTGAATGCGCCCTCGGCTCACCGCACGGCTGACGTCGAGCTCTGCGTCGACGACGTTGCTGATCACCTGCATCACCGTGGTGGGAATGGTCGAGCCGCCCGGAGAGCCGACCGCGAGCTGCACGTCCTTGTCGCGGCCCTTCATGAACAGCAGCGTGGGCGTCATCGAGGACACCGGGATCTTCCCCGGCGCGATCACGTTCGCCTCGCCCATCACCAACCCAAACACGTTCGGCACGCCGGGCTGCCCGGTGAAGTCATCCATCTCGTCGTTGAGGAGAAAGCCGGTGCCCTTCGCCACCACGCAGCTGCCGAAGTAGTAGTTGATGGTGCTGGTGAGCGCGACCGCGTTGCCTTCGGCGTCGATCACCGAGATGTGCGTGGTGTTCTTCTTCGGAGGCGCGCCCTCGTCCTTCAGCGCGGGCAGCAGCTCTTTGGGCATCATCGACATCGAGCGGGTCGCCTTCTTTGGATCGATGCGCGTCGACAGCTCACCCAGGTACGCGGGGCCGATCAGCCTGGCCACTGGCACGTCGACGAACGCGGGGTCGCCGACGAACTTCGCGCGATCGAGGTAGGCCAGGCGCAGCGCCTCGATGAAGGTGTGAATCGCGTCGACCTCCCGCGTCCCCGGCCCCTTGGAGCCGCGCGCTTCCAGCAGGCCGAAGGTCTGGAGCATCGCCAATCCCCCTGCGCTCGGCGGAGGCATCGTCACCAGGCGCTGTCCCCGATAGCGCCCCTCGAGCGGCGCGCGCCAGGTGGTGTGATAGCCGCTGAGATCCTCGAGCGAGAGCAGGCCCCCTGCGTCTTTCACCGCTGCGACCACGGCCTTCGCGATCGCCCCTTTGTAGAACGGAGCGTCGCCCTGCTTCGCGAGCAGGGTGAGCGTCTTCGCGAGGTCGGGCTGTTTGAGCTTCGTCCCCAGCGCGGGCGCGGCGCCGTCCCGCAGGAAGATGCGCGCGGCCTCGGGGTTGCCCTGCAGGCAGGTGAGCCGCTTGTCGACGAGGTCGCGGTACTTCGGCGTCACCACGAAGCCCTGCGTGGCAGCGCGGATCGCCGGGCCCAGCACCTTCGCCCGCGGGAGCTTTCCGTACTTCGCGTGCAGCTCGAGGTACCCCTTCACCGCGCCCGGGACCGCGATGGCGAGCGCGCCGTCGAGCGAGCGTTCGGGAACGACCTGGCCCGCCTCCAGGAACATGTCCCGCGTCGCCTTCGCCGGCGCCACCTCGCGGAAGTCGAACGCCACGTCACTGCCGTCCTTCACCAGGTGGACGATCGCGAAGCCGCCGCCGCCCAGGCCCGAGTGATACGGGCCGACCACGGCCATGGTGAACGCGGTCGCCACCGCCGCGTCGACCGCATTCCCGCCCGCTTCCAGCAGCTCGCGACCGGCCGCGCTTCCAACGGGGTGGGCCGCGGCCACCGCGCCGCCACTCCAGGGCCGCGCGGCAACTGCGTGGAACGACAGGACCAGGACCAGCCAGCCGAGGCGCATGCGGCCTTTTACCCTGTGTCAGCCCGCGCACACCTCCTGCCACCACCATGGCGGCCGTGACACAGCGCCGTTTCAACAAGGAGCGCAAGCCAATGAAATCACGAGGTGCTTCCCTTGGCACACACCGTGCTAACTCACCGCGTCATCATGAACCACCACGACACGCAGAGCAGCAGGGCCGCCAATGACGAGGCCCTTCGTGGTGCGGAGTTCCTGAGCGTCTCCACCTTCCTCAAGCCCCAGTTCCGCATCTCCGTGGCGCCCACTTCAGGGGAGCTGCAGGTGAAGGTCGAGCTGCGCGCTTCGGACGCCCGGGTTCGGCTCGCCGCTCGTCATTGACCCCGACCGGAGGCGTCTGCGAAAGGTCGTTTCATGACCCAATCGCTCGCTGCCGTCGTGCTGTGCGCAGGCAAGGGTACGCGGATGAAGTCCGACCGCGCGAAGGTGCTCCACCCGATCCTCGGGCGCCCGCTCGCGTGGTACCCCATCGCCACCGCGTACGAGCTGGGCGCCTCGCAGGTGGTGGCGGTGATCGGCCACCAGGCTGACGAAGTGAAGACCGCGCTGAACGGCGGTTTTCCCGAGCAGGCGTTGCAGTTCGCGGTGCAGGCGCAGCAGCGGGGCACGGGCGACGCGGTGAACGCGGCCCGGGGCGCGCTGACCGGCTTTTCCGGCGCAGTGCTGATTCTCTACGGAGACGTGCCGCTGCTCACCGTGGACACGCTCAAGCGCCTGCTCGTCGCGTACGAGCCCGCCAAGGGGCCGCTGGCGATGATCAGCTGCCGCCTGCCGGATCCCACGGGCTACGGACGGGTGCTGCGCGGCGCGGGACACCGCGTCGAGGGCATCGTGGAGCACAAGGACGCCACGCCCGAGCAGAAGCTGATCTCCGAGGTGAACGCCGGCATCTACGTGGCCGACTCGAAGTTCCTCTGGGGCGCGCTCGAGCGCCTCACGCCGCAGAACGCGCAGGGCGAGCTGTACCTCACCGACATCGTGGCGCAGGCCGCGAAGCTGGGCACCGTGGCGGTGATCGAAGCCCCCGCCGAAGAGACCGCCGGCGTGAATGATCGCGCCGAGCTGGCGGACCGAGCCGAGGTGATTCGCGCGCGCATCAACCTGCGGCACATGCGCCTGGGCGTGACGCTCACCCACCCGGCCTCGACCTTCATCGACGCCGGGGTGGAGATCGGCCCCGAGACGACCATCGGTCCGAATGTCTCCATCCAGGGCTCGTGTGAGATCGGCGCTCACGTCGTCATCGGCCAGGGGGCGGTGCTGATGAACACCACGGTGGGGGACGGCGCCGAGGTGAAGCCGTACACGGTGACCGAAGAGGCGATCGTCGGCCCGAAGTGCCAGGTCGGCCCCTTCGCCCGGCTGCGCCCCGGCACCGTGCTCGAGGAAGCCGTGCACGTCGGCAACTTCGTGGAGACCAAGAAGGCGCGGCTGCGCAAGGGCACCAAGGCGGGCCACCTGGCGTACCTCGGTGACGCGGACATCGGCGCCGGCAGCAACATCGGCGCGGGCACCATCACCTGCAACTACGACGGCGTGAGCAAGCACGAGACGGTGCTGGGCGCGAACGTATTCGTGGGGTCCGACACGCAGCTGGTAGCGCCCGTGCGAATCGGTGACGGCGCATTTATCGGGGCTGGCTCGACCATTACTGAGGATGTCCCCGCCGGAGCGTTGTCGATTTC
>VFKJ01001032.1 GCA_009885595.1 Myxococcales bacterium
TCCGACTGGCTCAAAGGCGGCCCTGCCCGCTCCCGCCCGCGGCAAAGGCGAAACCATCTTGCTGGTCGATGACGAAGCGCTGGTGGCCCGCGCCACCGAGCGGCTGGTGGTGCAGTTCGGCTACCGCGTCACCACGCTCACCCGCGCCGACGAGGTGCTGCGCGCCTTCGCGCAGAATCCCGACGCGTTCGACCTCGTGCTGACCGATCAGACGATGCCCGAGATGACCGGCCTCGAGCTGGCGCGCGCCCTGCGGCAGCGAGGCGTCGGGGTGCCGGTGCTGCTGGTCACCGGGCTGCCCACCGAGCTCGACGCCGCGGCGATCGCGCCGCCCTTCAGCGTGCTGGGCAAGCCCTATCGCGCGGAAGAGCTGGCCTCTTCGCTCTCGAACCTGCTGGCCCCCCGGCCCCGCTCCGGGACATGAGCCATACTTTTTGGGGAGCGCGACGAAGCCGGTGCGCTTCCTTCCTCCGGCCCTGTACGCTGCGCCTCTGAGTGAGTGCCACCGTCTCCTTCCAGGGTATCGGCGCCAGTCCCGGCGTCGCCATCGGCCACGCCTTCGTGCTCGACGCGCGCCGGGTGCGCACGCCCAAGGTGAAGCTGACCCGCTCGGAGCTCGAGGGCGAGGTGCTGCGCTTCAAGACGGCCATCGAGCTGTCAGATCGGCAGCTGGAAGAGCTCAAGACCAAGCTCGACTCCGATGGCCAGGAGCACGGGATGATCCTCGAGGCCCACCGGATGATGCTGCACGATCCGATGTTCCTGGTGGAGGTCACCCGGTTGATCAAGGAAGACCTGATCAACGCGGAGTGGGCGGTGCGCCGGGTGGGCAAGCGGCTGCGCCACCAGTTCGACAACCTCGAAGACGAGTACTTCCGCGAGCGCAAGAGCGACATCGAGTTCGTCGCCGATCGCCTGGTGCGAAACCTGATGGGCGAGGTGGTCGACCAGGAGCTCGAGGTGCCACCGCACGCCATCGTCTGCGCGCACGACATCTCGCCGGCCGACGCCGCCATGCTGGTGCGCTCCAACAGCGTGGGCGCCTTCGTCACCGACCTGGGCGGCCACACCAGCCACACCGCCATCGTGGCGCGCGCGCGCGAAGTGCCCGCGGTGGTGGGCCTGGGGAAAGCCTGCGAGTCGATCCGCAACGGAGACATGGTGGCCGTCGACGGCCGCCGGGGCCTGGTGCTGGTCAACCCCACCGAGGAACAGCTGGCGCTCTTCCGCGAGACCATGCGCCGGCAGCTGCAGACCGAGCAACTGGCGCTCAAGACCGCCGAGCTGCCCGCGCTCACCTCTGACGGGGTGCGGGTGCGCCTCAACGGCAACATGGAGTTCCCCGAGGAGATCCCCTCGCTGCTCGCGCACGGCGCCGAGGGCATCGGCCTCTACCGCACCGAGTTCCTCTTCCTCAACCGCCCCCTGCCGCCCACCGAGGAAGAACACTTCGAGTCGTACAAGCAGGTGCTGCAGGCCATGGGCGATCGCCCCGTCACCATTCGCACGCTCGATCTCGGCGGCGACAAGGTGCCCGGGAAGAAGATCGACAAGGAGACCAACCCGGCGATGGGGCTGCGCGCCATTCGCTACTGCCTGGCGCACCGCGAGCTGTTCCGGGTGCAGCTGCGGGCGCTGTTGCGCGCCTCGGCGTACGGGAACCTGCGGGTGATGTTCCCGCTGGTCTCTTCCATCTCGGAGCTGCGGGAAGCGCGCAGCGAGCTCGAGGCCTGCCGCAGCGAGCTCTCTCGCCAGGGCGTGCCGGTGGGCAAGCGCTTCCCCATCGGCATCATGGTGGAGACGCCCTCGGCCGCGTGGATCGCCGATCGCCTCGCGCAGGAAGCCGACTTCTTCAGCATCGGCACCAACGACCTCATCCAGTACTCGCTGGCGATCGATCGGCAGAACCGCGACGTGGCGTACCTCTACCGCCCGCTCCACCTCGCCATCCTGCGCAGCCTCGAGGCGATCATCCGCGCGGCCAAGCAGGCCAACATCCCGGTGGCGATGTGCGGCGAGATGGCCGGCGACGCGGGCCTCACCATGGTGCTGCTCGCGCTGGGCCTCGAGGAGTTCTCGATGACCGCCGGCCAGATTCCCATGGTGAAGAACGTCATTCGCCAGATGAGCCGCAAGGACGCCATGGTGGTGCTGGAACAGGCGATGACCTTCTCCAGCGCCGAGGAGATCGAACGCTTCATCAAGTCTGACGTGGAGCGCCGCTTCAACCAGGGCGAGCTGCTGGGCACCACCGTGCCCCGCAACAACGGCGAGAGCTGAAAGCCATGCGCGAGGTCTTCTTCGAACGCGCGGTGCGGGCCGAGCCTGCCCGCGTGCTCCAGCGGGTCGAGCGGTGGCTGACGGCGAACGGCTACGAGGTCTCGACGCGCTCGA
>VFKJ01001108.1 GCA_009885595.1 Myxococcales bacterium
CCTTCAGCGAGGTGCGCGATGACGACGGGCACCGGCTGCCGCGCGGGGTGCCGGTGGCGGTGTGCGCGAAGACGTTCGAGCTGTACGGCAAGGAGCCGTATCGGGCGCACTTCGACCTCGTGGAGCCGCGCGTGCCCGTGCCGCCGGAGCAGGTGCGGCCGTTTCCTTGCGGGAGTGATTTGGTGATTCGCTCGGCGAAGGAGACGAAGGGCGAGGGGTACCAGGAGACGACGCTGGCGGGTCCGGTGTGCAGCGGGCCGGACTGCTGCTGAGGATTAGCCCCTCACCCCGACCCTCTCCCCCGCGGGGGAGCGGGAGGCTAGCGGCTGCGGGGGTGGCGCACGTCGGTGCCCTTCACCAGGTAGATGACCATCTCGGCGACGTTGGTCGCGTGATCCCCGATGCGCTCGAGGTGCTTGGCGACGAACAGCAGGCTGGTGGCCCGGCGAATGGTCTTCGAGTCTTCCATCATCAGCTGCAGCAGGTCGTTGAAGAGCTTCACGAAGAGCGCGTCGAGGAAGTCGTCGCTCTTGAGCACGCGCTCTGCCTGCTCGACGTCGCCCTTCACGAACGCCTCCAGGGCGTTCTGCAGCTGCTCCTGGGCCAGCTGGGCCAGCCTGGGCAGATCGTCGTAGATGGGCATGGGTTCAGACTTGTTCAGGTCCACCGCCCGCTCCGCGATGTTCACCGCGAGGTCGCCCACGCGCTCGAGGTCGGTGACGATCTTCACCGCGGTGGTGATCAGGCGCAGGTCGCTGGCGGCGGGCTGGCGCAGGGCGATGATCTTCCGGCAGAGATCGTCGACCTCGAGCTCGAGGCGATTGACCGCGACGTCGCTCTTCAGCACGTGCTCGGCGAGCCTGGAGTCGCGCTGCACCACCGAGAGCACGCACTCGGCGATCATCGCCTCGACGCGCGCGCCCATGGCCAGCAGCCCCTCGCGCAGCTTGTTCAGGTCTCTCTCGTAGGCTCGGTCGGTGTGGGTCGCCATGGTCAGCCGAACTTTCCAGTGACGTAGTCCTCGGTGCGCTTCACACCGGGGTTGGTGAAGATCTGCGCGGTGGCGCCGACCTCGATGAGCTCGCCCATGTAGAAGAACGCGGTCTGGTCGGACACCCGGGCCGCCTGCTGCATGTTGTGGGTGACGATCACGATGGTGTAGCGCGCCTTGAGCTCGTGCATCAGCTCCTCGATCTTCGCGGTGGAGAGCGGGTCGAGCGCGCTGGCAGGCTCATCCATCAGCACCACCTCGGGCTCCACCGCCAGGGCGCGCGCGATGCACAGGCGCTGCTGCTGCCCGCCCGAGAGCGAGAGGGCCGACTCGCCCAGCCGGTCCTTGACCTCGTCCCACAGGGCGGCGTGCTGCAGGCTCGCCTCGACCCGCAAGGCGAGCTCGGCCTTGTCGTTGAGCCCCGCCACCCGCAGGCCGTAGGCGACGTTCTCGAAGATCGACTTGGGGAAGGGGTTCGACTTCTGGAAGACCATGCCCACGCGGCGGCGCAGCTCGACCACGTCGACGCCGCGCGCGTTGATGTCCTGCCCGTCGAGCAGCACGTGCCCGTCCTGGCGCGCGGCGGGGATGAGCTCGTTCATGCGGTTGAGGCAGCGCAGGAACGTGGACTTGCCGCAGCCCGACGGACCGATGAGCGCGAGCACTTCCCGCTCGGCGATGGCGAGGTTCAAGTTCTTCACCGCGGTCTTGGTTCCGTAGTGAATCGAGAGGTCTCGAATCTCGAGCTTCGGGCGGGCGGCGGGTTCACTCATGGGTCAGGCCACGCGCCGGCGCGAACGCGAGCGGATCAAGATGGCGACGAGGTTCAAAGAGAAGGTGAGCGCCAGCAGCACCAGCACCGTCGCGTAGAGGAGCGGGCGCGTCGCGTCGACGTCGGGTGACTGCGTGGCCATCACGTACGTGTGGTAGCCGAGGTGCATGAACTGCGACGAGAGCGACTTGGGCAGGTCTGGCAGGTAGTACGCCGCGCCCGTGAGCAGAATGGGCGCGACCTCGCCCGCCCCGCGCGACACCGCGAGGATGGCGCCGGTGAGGATGCCGGGGAGCGCGCCGGGCAGCACCACGCGCGCGAGCGTCTGCGACTTGGTGGCGCCCAGCGCGAGGCTGGCGGTGCGCAGGTCTTCGGCCACGGTGCGCAGCGCTTCCTCGGTGGCGACGATCACCACCGGCAAGGTCAACACCGCCAGGGTCAACGAGGCCCACAGCAGCCCGGGCTGGCCCCACTTCAGCTCGTCGCCCATCGCGCGATCCATGCGCTCGCCCACGAAGCGCACGAAGAAGCCCAGGCCGAACAGGCCGAAGACCACCGAGGGCACCCCGGCGAGGTTCTGCACCGCGGTGCGCACCAGCGCCGCCAGCCGCGAGCCCGGAGGCGCGTACTCAGAGAGGTAGATGGCGGTGATCACCCCCACCGGCATCACCGCGACCGTCATCAGCAAGGTCAGCACCGCGGTGCCCCAGATGGCGGGGAAGATGCCGCCGGCGGTCATCCCGTCTTCGGGGGCCGAGGTGAGGAACTTCCAGGACAGGCGGGTCCAGCCCCCGAGCACCGCGTCGCCCACGATGAGGAGGAGGATCGCCACCAGCAGCCCGACCGCGAGGCCGGTGAGGCCGGTGAAGAGCCCGGTGGTCGCCCGGCGGACGCCTGGAGAGCGGCGGGCAGCGACGGTCATGACGTGCCTCCCAGGCGACGGACCGCGCGGCGCACGAAGGAAGCCGCCAGCAGGTTGAGCACCAGGGTGATGGCGAAGAGCTGCACGCCGATGAAGAAGAGCACCGACCAGTGGGCGCCGCCGAAGACGACCTCGCCCATCTCCGCGGCGATGGTGGCGGACATGGTGCGGGTGGAGTCGGTGAGGGAGGGTGAGACGATCGCCGCGTTCCCCGACGCCATCAGCACGATCATCGTCTCGCCGATGGCGCGCCCGAAGCCGAGCACGCAGGCGGCCAGCACGCCGGGGGCGGCGGCAGGCAACACCACCCGCCACGCCGTCTCCCAGCGGGTGGCGCCCAGCGCGAGCGAGGCCTCGCGGTAGCTGCGGGGCACGGCGGTGAGGGCGTCTTCGGCGACGGTGAACACCACCGGGACGATCGCGATGGCCATCGCGAGGCCGGCCACCAGCGCGTTGAGCCGCGAGGTGAGGCCCAGCGAACCCTGCGCCCAGCTCGCCAGCGTCATCAGCGCGAAGAAGCCTAAGACCACGGAAGGGATGCTCGCGAGCAGCTCGATCACCGGCTTGAGCACCTCGCGCGCGCGGCGGGGGGCGAACTCGGCGGTGAAGAGGGCGGCCGCCACCGCGACCGGCACCGCCACCACCATCGCCACCACGGTCACCTTGAGGGAGCCCAGCAGGAGCGGAATCATCGAGAGCTTGGGCACCTCGCCCACGGGCTGCCACATGAAGCCCGCCGGCTTTCCCACGCGGAGCTGCTGGGGGAGGAAGAGCTTGCCCAGGCTCGCTTCCTTCGCCACCTCGGCGTCGAAGAAGAGCGGCAGCGCCTCGCGCCCCACGAAGATGACGATCAGCAGCAGCGCGGCGATGCCGGAGAACGCCACCGCGGTGATCGCCACGGCGATCGCCTTCTCCTTGAAGTGGCGGACGCGGGGGCTGCTCGCGGGCCTCCGCGCGCTCAGCGGCAGCTGCTGGATCACGCTCGAGGAGCTCACCCCATCACCTACTTCACGCGGAAATAGCCGACCTGCGTCACCAGCTGCTGGCCGGCCTCGGAGAGGCAGAAGTCGATGAAGGCCTTGCCGTCGCCGCTGGGTTGATCGCGCAGGTAGAAGAAGAGGTCGCGCGCGAGCGGGTACTTGCCGCTCTTCACGTTCTCGACGGTGGGGGCGATCTCCTCGGCGCCGACCTTGATCTTCAGCTCCTTGACGCCCTTGGCGTACGCGGCGCCGCCGTAGCCGATGCCGTTCTTCTCCTTGGCCACCGCGTTCACCACCGCGGCCGTGCCGGGCAGCGTCTGCGCGGTGGCGGAGAAGTCATCGCCGCCCAGCAGGTGGTCCTTCACGAACACGTAGGTGCCCGAGGAGTTCTCGCGCGAGTAGAGGACGAGCGGCGCGTCGGGGCCGCCCACGTCCTTCCAGTTGGTGACGTCGCCCAGGTAGATCTTCTTGAGCTGCTCCACGGTGAGCGAGGTGAGCGGGTTCTTCTCGTTCACGTAGAAGGTGACGCCGTCCTTCGCCACGGAGATCTCCACGCCGCCGGACTTCGAGCGGGCGCGGAGCTTGCTCTGCTCCGCCTCCTTCATCTGCCGGCTCGAGGTGGCGATGTCGGTGGTGCCGTTGATCAACGCCGACAAGCCCGTGCCGGAACCGCCGCCCGTCACCTGCACCTTCGCGCCGGGGTGGGCCTTCATGTACTCCTCGGCCCAGCGCTGGGTGAGGACGACCATGGTGTCCGAGCCCTTGATGGTGAGGGGGCCGGCGAGGGCGCTGAGGGGAGCCAGGGCGGCGAAGAGGAGGAAGACGAGGCGTTTCATGGGTTCTCCTTGGCGGTCTGTGCTGCATTTCACAGGCGACCGAGACAGCCGCGCGACGACTCGGTGACAACTCCGACACAAAGCCCGAGGCCCCGCAGATTCAGCCGGATGGCGCAGCTTGTGCGGGCTCCCTCCCTCTCCCCTGCGGGGGAGAGGGTCGGGGAGAGGGCTTGCCGCCTTGAAGACGCGCTGGCCATTTCTCCTCGCGGGACTGGTGCTGGCC
>VFKJ01000442.1 GCA_009885595.1 Myxococcales bacterium
GCACCAGCGAGGTGAAGGCGACCTTTCCGAAGGCGATGACCGCGCTGTCGAACGGCGAGCTCGTCTCGGACACCGTGAAGGGCGCTCGACGCACCATGCACTACCGGCTCGACGCGCCGCACGCGCCGTACCTGGTGACCCTGGTGGTGGGCTCGTTCGAGGTGCACGAGGCGAAGAGCGGCGAGACGAAGATCCGCACCTTCTTCCCGCCCGGGCGCAAGGACGACGCCCTGCGGGTGGTCTCGCGCACCCCGAAGATGATCGCGCTCTTCGAGGAGCTGACCGGCGTGCCGTACCCGTTCGGCGACTACGCGCAGATCTTCGTTTCCGAGTTCATCTTCGGCGGCATGGAGAACACCTCGGCCACCACCCTCACCGACGCGGTGCTGCACGACGCGCGCGCGCACGCCGACTACTCCGCCGAGTTCCTCGTCGCGCACGAGCTGGCGCACCAGTGGTTCGGAGACCTGCTCACCTGCCGTGATTGGCCCCACGGCTGGCTCAACGAGGGCTTCGCCACTTACTCCGAGGTGCTGTGGAAGGAAGCGGGGGAGTCGATCGACGAGGCCGATCACCAGCGCAAGCTCGACCTCGACTCGTACCTGAGCGAGGTGGGCGATCGCTACGCCCGGCCCATCGTCGCGCGGAAGTTCGACGCGCCGATCGATCTCTTCGACCGCCACCTCTACGAGAAGGGCGCGCTGGTGCTGCACGAGCTGCGCTGCCGGCTCGGCGAGGAAGACTTCCGGGCCTCGGTGCGCGAGTACGTGGCCGCCCACGCCGGCGGCTCGGTGGAGACCGTGGATCTCTCGCGCGCCGTCGAGCGCATCAGCGGGCGCAACGTCGATCGGTTCTTTGACGAGTACGTGCACCGCGCGGGACACCCGCAGCTCAAGGTGGAGGTCCGCTACGAGACCGCGAAGAAGCAGGTGCGCGTCGCCGTGAAGCAGGCGCAGGAAGGCGAGCCGTACGCCCTCTCGCTGCCCGTGCAGGTGGTGGTCGGCGACAAGCCCAGCACGCACTGCCTGAGCGTCGTGCAGAAGGAGCACGTCTTCTTCCTCCCCGCCGCCCGCGAGCCTTCGCAGGTGGTGATCGACGCCCGTCGCGATCTGCTCGCGACCCTCGAGGTGGAGAAGCCGATGGGCCTGTGGCGCTCCGAGCTGCTGCACGCCGAGGCTGCGCGGGCGCGCACCGAGGCCGCCGCCGCGCTCGCCAAGGATCCCGCCGCCGCGTCCGTGGCCGCGCTCGAGAAGGTGCTCGCGCAGGAGCGCGTCTTCTGGGGCACCCGCGCCGCGTGCGCGAAGGCGCTGGGCCTGCTGCGCACGCCCGCCGCGAAGAAGGCGCTGCTCGAGTCACTCGAGGTGAAGTCGCCGAAGGCGCGCCGCGCCGTGGTGGCTGCGCTGGGGCAGTTCCGTGACGACGTCGAGGTGGGCGAGGCGCTCACCGCGCTCGCGAAGAAGGGGGACCCGAGCGGCTTCGTGGAGGGCGAGGTGGCCCGCGCGCTCGGCCGCGCCCACGTCAAGGGTGCGTTCGAGCTGCTCACCACCCTGATGGAAAGGCCCGCCTTCCAGGACGCCATCCGCTGCGGGGCGCTCGAGGGCTTCGCGGAGCTGCGAGATCCGAAGGCGTGGAAGTTGGTGCTCGCCGCGCTGGCGCCCGGTCAGCCGGTGTTCGGCCGTCGCACGGCCGTGCACACGCTGGCGAAGCTCGCCGAGCCCGCCGAGAAGAAGACCGAAGCGGTGGAGCGCATCGGCCAGCTGCTGCGCGACGAGAACTTCCGAGTGCGGCTCTCGGCGATCGACGCCGCGCCGTCGCTGAACGACGAGCGCATGATCGGCCCGCTGAGCACCACCCCTTTCCTCGACGGCCGCGAGCAGCGGCTCGCACGCGAGGCGATCCGCACGCTGAGGGCGAAGGGCCCCGCGAAGGAACTGACGGCGCTGCGCGGTGATCTCGACAAGGTGAAGGGCGAGCTGCGCGCCCTGCAGGAAAAGGTCGACGCGAAGAAGCGCTGAGCTGGCTCCCTCTCCCCCGCGGGGGAGAGGGTCGGGGAGAGGGGAAGAGCCCCTTATTTCAACA
>VFKJ01000393.1 GCA_009885595.1 Myxococcales bacterium
AGACCAGGGTGGCGCTGGTGGCGTACACAGCGGATATCGAAACGCCCGACGGCATCTTTGCCAGCGTGGCCACCGGGACGGCGGGGGCGGTCTGAAGGGCAACCGTGACAGCAGGACTTCCATCTCACTGGCCGATTGATCAGTCCGGCATGATCAACGGCGATCGGGCGGCGGCGGAGGGGGCGGGGGGCTGGGCGGGACGCGCGTCGGGTCCACTACTGCCGTCACAGGCAGGTGGTCCGACGCGCGCCACGCGCCGGGGGCCGCCCAGGCGCGCACCTCAGTGAGCGCCACCCGAGGCCACACCCAGATGCGATCGAGCCGCAGCACCGGCAGCAGCGAGGGGTAACTGCGCACGCCCACCGCGGCGCCGAGGTGCGCGTCGAGCCGGTGCAGGGTGCGCGCGAACGGCCGCCACTCGTTGAAGTCCCCCAGCACCGCGAGCAGCGGGGCGCCCGGGGCCTGCACCAACTCCAGCAGCAGGTCGGCCTGTCGTCTTCGCTCGGCGGCTCGCAGCCCGAAGTGTGTGACGAGCACGCGCATCGACTCACCGTCACCGTTTCGCCTCAGCTGCACGTCGAGCACCCCCCGCTTCTCGCGCGAGCCCACGCTCACGTCGTGGCGGACGATGGCCTGCACCTCGTGGCGCGTCAGCAGCGCGTTACCGAACTGACCATCACCTTCGGGCCGGGTGACGCCGGCGACCGCGGTCAGGCCGGTGCGCGCCGCCAGGCGGGGCAGGGCGACCTCTCGCATCTCCTGCACGCCGATGACGTCAGGGTCGAGCTGCACCAGCACGTCACCGACCCGCTCCACCCCGTCCGGCCCGACGCAGCCGTGCACGTTCCAGGTCGCGAAGCGCAACGGCGGGCTCACGTCGCACCCCGGGGCCGGGGCTGAGGTGGCACGCGGCGCATGCGTTCCAGCAGGCGGCCCAGGCCCAGCATCGTCAACATCGCCGCCAGCACTCCGCCGGTGGCGATAGCGATGCCGGCTGCGGAAGGGTTTTGCGCGGCGTGCACCACGCTCTTGGCTGCCAGCGCGAGCGCGAGCATGCCGGGCGCCATCCCCAGAAAAGTGCCGAGCAGGAAGTCGCGTAGCCGAATGTGCGAGCTGCCCGCCACCAGGTTGACGATCGCGAACGGCGCCACCGGCACCATGCGCACCGCGGCGATGGACAACACGCCCCGCCGGGCCAGCTGGCGCGCCAGCCGATCGACGCGCGGGCCCGAGAGCCGGCGAACGTGGGTGCGCAAGAGCACCCGGCCGATCGTCCACGCTGCCGTCGCGCCCAGCAGGCTCCCCGCCATCGCGGTGATGAAGCCCTTCACGGTGCCAAACAGCATCACCGTCACCACGATCAGCACCAACAGCGGCACCAGCAGCATCGAGGCGGCGGCGAACAACAGCGCCCACAGCACCGGCCCCAGGGGGTGGTGGCGCAGCGGTTCAGCGAACTCCGCCAGGCTGGCCGGCTGCACCAGGTCCTTCAGCGGCGTCCACGTCCAGGCGGCGGCGAGCGCCAGCGCCACTGCCAGCAGGGCGACCGCGCCCGGCAGCTTCCGGCGGCTCTCCTCCACCGCGTCGTCGGGAATGGCGCGCCTCATCAGCGCCTCGTCCACGGGGATGACGGAGTCGACGATCTCCGCGACCGGCCCCAGCGCCCCGGGGTCTTCGTCGGCGCCGTCGAGCACCACCGGCCGCAGCTGCCGCTCGCGACCCTGCAGCTGCTCGAGGGCCGCGCGCACCGAGCCCAGCGCGTCGATGGCCTGCGTCACCCGCGCCGCCGGCGCGCCGAGGTGCTCGGCGATCAACCCGTCTCGAAACCGCCTGATGCTGCCGGCGATCACCTGGTCGCCGTCGGCCTCCAGGGCGAGGTTGCACTCGGTGTCGAGCGACATGGAGCGGTTGCAGAGGTTGGCCGAGCCGATGATCAGCAGGCTGTCGTCGACCGCCATCACCTTCGAGTGCACGTGCACCCAGAGCTCGCCCACCGCGGGACACACCACGCGCAGGCGGTCGTGCAGATCGGCCTCCCGCAGGGCCCGCAGCACGGCCCTGCGCAGCACCCCCATCGTCAGCCGCTCCAGCGCGCCTGACTGCTCGTTGGGCGTGAGGATGATGACCTCGGGGCCGTTCGCTTCGCGCAGCCGCGTGCACAACGCATCGCGGACGGAGCTCGAGGTGACGTACTGGTTCTCGATGTACAGGCAGCGCCGGGCCGAGGCGATCGCCCCGAGGAACAGCGCCTCGACCTCGCGGGCCTCGGGGGTCTGCCGCCAGGCGGGCTGCGTGCGCGCGATGCCCACCTGCACGTCGGTGAGCTCGGGGACCAGCGGCGGGGGCCAGGGGTCGCTCCCCGGGGGCGCCTGCTCGAGCTCGTCCCCGGTCGCCGCCAGCCAGCGCTCCCGCACCAGCGCGCCCAGCGCCGCGGCCGCGTCACCGTCGACCGCCACCATCACGTCGTGAAACGGCGGGTAGGGCTCACCGCTGGGCAGCACCCGCCGGGGGTCGTGGGCGCGGTGCTCGCGATCGTCCCAGCGGCTGATGGTGAGATCGAGCCCGCCCACGAAGGCGAGCGCGTCGTCGATGACCACGATCTTCTGGTGGTGGGTCCCGCCGGACGGGTGATCCGCCGCGAGCTGCACGTGCACCCTTCCGCCAGTGCTCCACGAGAGGCGCAGGTGAGGGAGGAACTCGCGCTCCAGCGCGAAGATCGGCGAGGGATCCCAGAGGAGCAGCCGCACGTCGAGCTTCGGGTTCTTCGCGGTCACCTGCTCGAGCAGCTCGCCGAGCAGGCACCGATCTTCCCCGGGGAGCGCCTGCGGCCGGAGCGCCACCCGGCTGTGAATGTCCCACCCGACCAGGTGAATGGAGTGCTGCGCGCGCCGGACCGCGAGCACCAGGGCGTCGTAGTAAGCCGCTCCGTCCACGAGGAAGGCCAGGCGCCGCGCGCGTTCACGGCGCCAGCAGGTGCGCGCGTTCACGATGGTTTTGGGTGAGGCTTCCATCCCGACTGTTCTGTGACGACCCGGCCCGCCACTCGCCAGCCAGAGCGGCCTGCCCTGGTGGCGAGGTCAGGGTGAGTGGGACTTTGGGGGCGCGCGGAATGCACTGCCTGGTTCAGGGGAGGGGCTCGATGCGGGTGTCCTCGGGCCCGCCCTGGCCGCCGTTCTCGGGCCGCTGCTGCTCGCGGGTGATGGCGCGCGCGAGGGCGGAGACGGGCCCGGCCTTGCGCCCGAAGTCGATGGTGCGATCGAACTCGTTGCGCTCTCCGTAGAAGGTCTCGATCAAGCTCTGGCGCTCGTTGGTCTTTCGCTCCACCAGGCGCTTGAAGTCGTTGGTGTCGTAGATGATGTGCGGGGTGAGGAAGACCAACAGGTTCACCTTCGTCTTCGTCTTGCTGGTGCGGCGGAACAGCTGACCTAAGAGCGGAATGTCGCCCAGCACGGGCACCTTCGAGACCTCCTCGAGCTCGCGGTCCTGCATGATGCCGCCGAGCACGATCGTCTCCTCGTTCTTCGCCACCACGGTGGTCTTCTGGCTGCGCGTCGAGGTGATGGGACCCGCCGAGCTGCTGGTGCCGGCCAGCTCTTCCGCGGTCTGGTGGACCTCCATGCGAATGTCTTCGCCCGCGCCGATGTGCGGCTTCACGGTGAGCTTGAGCTCGACCTTCTCGCGCGAGATGGAGCCGGTGAGCGCCGTGAGGTTGGCCGCGCTGGTGTTGCCGCTGGCCAGCGCCGCGGCGAGCTGTTGCTGGTTGGCGCCGAGCTGAAAGGGCACCCTCTGGCCCACGGCGATCTCCGCCTCCTTGTTGTCCGCGGTGAGGATGTGCGGCGTGGAGAGGATGTTCACGTCGGAGTTCTTCTGCGAGGCCTGGATCGCGAAGCCCACGCTGGAGAGGTTCTTGATTCCCAGCGCCGAGGCGATCGACGCGAGCACCGGGCCCTGCACGCCGGCGAGCAGCCCGGTGGAGGTCGCCAGCGACGCCAGCGAGAGCGAGGAGGGCGCTCCCTCGGGCTGCGAGCCGAACACGAAGGGCGTCTCGGCCGAGCCCGCGGCGCCGTGCATCGAGATTCCGAACTGCGCGTCGCGCTGCAGGTTGACCTCCATGATGACGGTCTCGATGAAGACCTGGCGCACGGGCCGATCGAGCTGGGAGATCACCTCGCTGAGGGCGCGGTAGTCGCCGGCGCTGCTGACGATCAGCAGCGCGTTGAGCGCTTCGTTCACGCTGATGCGCACTTCCCCGGTGGCCACGCCCGGCGCGGAGGCCTGGGGTCCCTTCGTCTTGCCGCCGCCGCTGGTCATCGCCTCCAGGGTGGTGGCGAGCTCCTTGGCGTCGGCGTTCTCGAGCCGGTACACGCGCGCGCGGCTGTCTCCGGGGACGTCGACGTCGAGCTGCTCCACCAGCAAGAGCGCGCGATCGACCAGCACGGGGGGGCCGGTGAAGAGCAGCCGGTTGGTGCGATCGTCGGCCAGCGAGCTGAGGGTGTCGGTGGTCTTGCCCCCGGGGCGCGGCGCGAGCGCCCGCGTCACCTTGTCGAGCAGCTCATCGGCGGCGGCGTGCTTCACGGTGACGAGCCTGGTCACGTCGGTGCTGGCCTTCTCCACGTCGAGCGTCTCGAGCAGCTTGCCGATGCGGGTGAGGTTTCCCACCAGGTCGGTGACCATGAGCACGTCGGGCGGAACCACCAGCAGGTCTCCACCCTGGCTCACGAAGGCGGTCAGGGGCGCGCGCAGCGACTCGGCGTCGGCGTGGCGCAGGCGGAACACCCGGGTCACCACCTCGTTGGGCGAAGGGAAGGGCTCGCCGTCCTGCACCACCGGCACGGGGAATTGCCGCGCGCGCGGCTTCTCGATGATGCGCGTGAAGCGGCCCTGGGTGACCGCGGTGAAGCCGTTGACGTCGAGCGCCGCGAGGAAGGCCGCGTAGAACTGATCGGCGTCGAGCATCAGCTTTCCGTTCTCGGGGCCGATGATGGAGATCTTCCCCTTCACGTTCTCGCCCAGCAGGAACGAGCGGCAGGTGGCGTCGGAGACCGTCTGCACCAGCTTCTCGAGGTCGACCCGCTCGAAGTACACCGTGAAGCGGGCGGTCTTTCGCACCTCCGCGCAGCCAGCGCGCGGCTCGGCGTTCGCGAGGGCGGGAATAAAAGTCAGCGTGAGGCAGAGCAGGAACGCGCGCATGTGCGGCTGCTGCATCGCAAGGCGGATGCCAGCGCGATGTCCGCTCGGTGGCGCCCCGTCCGGTCACCCCGAGCGGAGTCGAGGGGCGCGACAATGTGTCAGCCGGGGCGGGGCGGGGCAGTGTCAATTTGGTCAGCCCTCTCCCCGACCCTCTCCCCCGCAGGGGAGAGGGAGACAGATTCATTTTCCGAGGCCGGCCTTGTCGGCGGCGATCTTCCCGACGAGCTGGTTGATGTCGAGCGTCTGAATGTTCGCGCCCTTCGAGGGCAACATCACGATGCGCTTCCCCGCCAGCGCCTCGGCGATCTTCAGCTTCACCATGGTGCGGCCGCCCGCTCCGGCGAGCGCCTCGTTCCGCTTCTCGATGGCCTGGGCGTTCGCGCGCGCCTCGATCAGGATCGCCTCGGCCTCGTTCTGCGACTGCACCAGCGACGAGTCTGCGGTGAGCTTCGCCTGCGCCAGCAGGCCGGCCACGCCGGCGATCTGCTGCGCGACCTGGCCCTTGGCCGCCTCCAGGTTGCGCTTGCTGGCCTCAGCCGCGGCGAGCGCTTCGCTCTTGAGCTTCTCCGCGTTCTGCTCGGCGAGCTTCTTCTCGCGAATGACCGCCTCGTACTCGGGGTTGAAGCGGTGCTCTCCCAGGATCACCTGCTCCACGATGATGCCTTCGGGGCCCAGCGCGCCGGAGAGCAGCACCCGGCCCTCTTCCGCCGCCTTGAACCGGCGGTCGGCCTCGTAGAACTCCTCGCTCTTGAGCTTGTTGAGCGCGTCGCGCACGTAGGCGCGCACCCCGGGCCGCACCAGCCGCGCCTCGAGATCTTCGGTCGACTCGCCCACCTTCATCAGCAGGTAAGCGCCCTTCGAAGGGTCGATGCGCCAGGCGACGGTGATGTCGACCGAGATGTCATTGCCGTCGACGGTCTTGAACTCGACGTCGTCGTTGTCGTCCTTCACCAACCGCAGGTTCTGCAGCTTGCTCTCGAAGGTGTTCCAGTCGGTGGTGAAGGGCGCGAAGAAGTAGGTGCCGCCCGAGGCGTACATCTCGTCCTGCACGCCGAGCTTCCCGAAGGGAGCCACCTTGCGGGTGAGCACGCCGACCTCGTTGGCGCCCGTGGAATGACACGCGCAGCCGCTCACCGACGAGAGCATCAGGACCAGAAAGAGCTTCTTCATCACTGCCCCCTCACGTCGAAGCGCTTGAGCATGCCGTTGAGATCGAGCGGGTTGGTGCCGCCCTCGCCGTCGGTGGGCAGAATCACCAGCTCCACGCCCTGGAGCGCCTCGGCCATCTTGAGGCCCACCAGGTTCTCGCTGCCGCCCACGCGCAGGGCGCGGTTCTCGAGGTCGATGCCGGTGGCCTTCGCCAGCTCGACCTTGAGCCGGCCCTCGGCTTCCTTGGTGCGGCGATAGAGATCGGCCTCTGACTCGATCTTCTTCACCTCGGCGGCGCCGCGGGAGAGCTCGGTCGCCACCGCCGCCTGCCCCTCGGCCACGATGGTGTTCTTCTTGGCTTCCTCCATCGCGGCCGCGGCCTCCGCGCGGTTCTTGAAGACCGTCTGGTCCTGGATCTTCCGGCTCTCGATCGCCGCCTGGTAGCGCTGGTCGTAGCGGTACTGGCGCACCAGCACGTGGGTGACGTGAATGCCCTTGGGGGAGAGCTCCTCGGTGAGCAGGCGCTGCGCCTCGGCGGCGGCCTGCTCGCGGAAGTTGCCCTGGTAGAACTGCTCCGCGTCGAGCTCACCGAACTTGCGGCGCAGCTGCTGCTCCGCGCGCGGAATCACGGCGGAGTCCTCGTAGAGCCGGCCCGGCCCAATCTGCGTCATCACCTTGTAGGCGTCCTCGATGCGGTAGAGCACGGTGATGTCGACGGACACCGTGTAGCCCTCGGACGTCTGGATCTTGATCGCCGGCACCTGCCGCATGTTCGTCTTGGGCTCGTGCTGGCCGGTGAGGTCGCTCATCTCGAGCACCTGGAGATCCGCCGGGAAGGTGTGCATGCGCTCGGTCCCCGGCGTCAGCCAGTGCAGGCCCGGCGGGTACACGTGGGCCTGCACGCCCTGGTTGCTGCCGACGATCACCTGCTTGATGCCGTACTGCCCGGGGCGCACGTAGGTGGTGCAGCTGCCGTAGCTGAGCAGCAGGACGGCGAGGATGGCGCCGACGGGCCAGATCAGCCGGCCCCAGCGCACCATCAGAGGCGGGAACTTGAGGCGTTTCTCGTTCATCGGGTTCCTTCGGTGTTCTTCGGGGGACTGACGGTGCTGGAGGCCGAGGTGGCCTGCTCGTCGATGGTCGAGGGCATGCCTTCCATCAGCGGGCGGTACTGCTCGCGCGCAGAGTCTTCTTCGCGCATCGACTCGATCACCGCGCCCAGCACCTTGCGGTAGCGGCGCCGGGCGAACCAGATCTGCAGATCAGGCAACAGCGGGCCGCCGATGAGGAACGCAATGGGCAGCGGCTCGAGATAGTCGGGGATGGCGGTGCGCCAGACGATCACCGCGGCGACCAGGCCGGCGGCCCCGTAGGCCACCCGCGAGATGAGGTCGCCGCCGCGCCAGAGGTTGAACTTGTTCTTCTCCAGCTCGTGCTCGGCCTTCGCCGCCTGGAAGTAGCGCGGGAGCACCGCGGTGAGCACGGTCTGCTCGAGCCGCTGCCAGTACGGCTTGTCGTCAGCGACCTCGGCGAACTGGCGCCCCGCTTCCTGCAGCGCCTCGGTGGCGGCGGCGGTGAGGTTGGCCTCGGTGTCGGCGTTCCATTCCGCGAAGCCCTCGCGCCGCCGCTCCAGCAACGCGACCACGTGCTCGGTCAGTTCGGCCAGGCGATAGCGGCTGGGGTACACGCGGCGATTATTGACTCCGCGCGCACGGACAGGTGCCGATTTCGTACTTCGGTCCCACTCCTGGGGATTCCGGGTGAATAGAACCGCGGCGCTTTCGTCAGGCCCGCCGTGCGCTCGCTCCTGCTCGTCGCCGTGATCGCGGTCCCTGCCTTCTCCCAGACCGTCTACACGTGGGAGGACGAGGACGGCGTTCACTACACGGACGATCCCTCGCAGGTCCCGAAGAAGAAGAAGGTGGAGGGCGTGGTGTTCGAGCCGCGCGCGGCGCCGAAGTCCGCGCCCGCGACCGTCGCGCTCGCTCCGACGACGTCCGCTTCCACCCCCGAGGCGCGCTCGAACGAGTTCCAGTGGCGTGACGCCTTCGTCGCTGCGCACCGTCGCATCGAGGCTTTACGCGAGAGCATCACCGCGCTCCAAGCGAGTCTGCCTGCGCGCACCGAGTGTGTGCCCCAGCCGGTCGTGGTCAACGCGAACGGAGCAGCCGCGGCGCAGCCCGTGGCGCGCTGCCAGGTGAACAGGCTCTACGACCAACTTCAGGTGCAGATCGGGCAGAAGCGCGTGGAACTCGCCACGGCGGAGTCGGAGCTCGAGCAGCTCGATCGCCGTGCGTCGATGGTGTCCGTGCCGCGCGAGTGGCGCAGAGGGTGGTGAGAGGGGAGGCCCGGAAGAAGGCAGCAGGGCCAAGGCTTCACAGCGGTGCTCGCCTCCCTCAGGCCCCGCAGCGCGTGGATCCCGTCACTCAGTTCACTCAGCTTCGTGATGGATTCGTCGGGGAGTGAGGCCGGGGTGCACAGCCCTCTATGCGTAGATGTCACTCGAAACGCCTTTGAGTGACATTCACACAAGAAGAGGGCGCGCCGACTGCTCCACAATGGTGCAAACCGAGGTCGATTCGTTCGCCCGCGCCCTCCGGAATTCCAGTGGCGCCACTCGAAAAGCCCCTGTGAGACATTTACGCATAGAGGGCTGTGACCCCCGGCCCAGACCTCACCATCACGAAGCTGAGTGAACCGAGAAGCGGGAGCCCGCGCCGAGGGGCCTGTTCGGCACGAGGACGAAGCAGACCCATTCGTACCGCCCCCCCTTCGGGCCGTCCTGCTATGCGCACTTCATGGCGATGCCCGCGCGCCAGACCCGTCTCAGTCAGCTCGGCCTGGCCGCGATCCTCGCGCTGGTGCTGGGAATCGCCGCGTTCAACCCTGCACCGGCGCGCCCCGCACCACCCGCTGAGCCCGCGCTCCGCTCGCTCTTCGACGAAGCCGTCCGCGGCGAGCTGAACGATCGCGACGAGGCCCTCGACGACTGGGCCCACCACCGCTGGTCGCAGCTCGACGCCTTCGGAGCGCTCGAGAATGCGCGCCTCTCCCGGCTCGCCGCCGACAAGGGCCTCGCCCCACAGGACCTGTTCATGGTGGTGGACCACGGGCTGCGCGCCGGCTGGCCGGGGCCCGACGGAAAGCCGCTCGACGTGAAGACGGTGCCGCTCAAGCCGCGCGCGATGGACTGACCCATGACGCTCGCGACGCTCTCCAGACGCCTCGAGCGCCTCACCCGCAACCCGTGGACGCGGGCGTGCTTCTTCGTCGCGCTGGCCGCGGTGGCCGTGCTCCCGTACCTGTTCACCGCCGGGTCCTTCAACGCCTTCCGCGACGCGCAGGTGCTCTGGCTCTACGAAGACGCCGCGCGCCGCAGCGTGCTCGACTTCGGGCAGCTGCCGCTGTGGAACCCCGACTTCTGCGGCGGCCTGCCGGCCCTGGGCACCCCGCAGGCGCGCTTCGCCTCGCCCACCTTCCTGCTCACGCTGCTCTTCGGAACCACCCGCGCCGAGCCGGTGACGCTCTTCGCGATGGTGGTGCTGGCGCTCTTCGGAGCCCACCGCCTCGCGCGGGAGCACGGCGCCACGCAGCTCGGCGCTACCCTGGCCGCGCCGCTGTTCGGCCTCATGGGCCTGTTCGCCTGCGCGCCCTTCCTCGGGTGGTTCGGCTTCCTCGGCTTCGCGCTGTTGCCGTGGCTGCTGGTGGGCGTGCGACAGGCGGCGCGCGGCCAGGCCTCAGGTGCGGCGCTCGTCGCGCTCTCCACCGCGTTCATCGTCGGCTTCGGCGGCACCTACGTCGCGCCGCTCTCCCTGGTCGCCTGCGCGGTGGAGGTGGGCCTGCTGCTCCTTCGCCGCCGCCGGGTGGAGCTGCTGACGCTCGCGAGCGCGGTGCTGTTCGCGGCCGGGCTCTCGGCCTTCCGGCTGTGGCCGGTGTGGGAAGAGCTGCACCGCGGCCCCCGCATCATCAGCGGCCAGTCGGACCTGGGCGTGTCGGCGCTGGGCGGCCTGCTCTTCGGCCAGTGGCCGCCCTTCACCGGGGAGTGCTGGTACCTCGTCACCATTCCCGCCGCGGTGACCGCCGCGCTCGCGCTCCTTCGCCGGCGCGCGCGGTGGCTCGCCTTCTCCTTGCTCACCTGGTTGTGGCTCGCGGCGGGCACCGGCATCACCCCGTCGCTCTTCGGCCTGCTGCGCGAGCTGCCGGTGTTCTCGCTGCTGCGATCTTCCGAGCGCTTCCTGGTGCTCGCGGTGCTCACCCTCACCCTGGGCGCGGCGTTCGCCTTGACCGACGCCGCGGCGCGCCTGCGGTTGCGCAAGCCGGCGCGCTTCTCGCGGCCCCTCTGGGGGCTGGCGATGGCGGGCGTGCTGCTGGCGGTGCCCTGGCTGATGCAGAACTTCAGCCTGGCGGCGAACAGGCGCACCCTCGCCGCGGCGCCGCGGGAAGAGCTGCGGCCCTTTCACCAGGCGCGTGGAAACCGCTGGGTCGCCGCCTCGTTCGGCCCGAGGTCGCGCGGCTCGCTCGCGTGCTGGGAAGCGTACGGCGTGCCGCAGTCCACCCGGCTGCGCGCCGATGCGCCGCAGGAGTCGTGGCTCAAAGGCGAGGGAACGCTCGAGGAGCGCAGCTGGTCACCGCAGCACCTCACCTTCCACGTCGAGCTCGCGCAGCCCGCGCGGCTGGTGATCAACCAGAACCATCACCGCGGCTGGCGCAGCAGCGTGGGCGAGGTGGTGAGCGAAGAGGGGCTGCTCGCCGTCGCGCTGCCCGCGGGGACGCACGAGGTGTCGCTGCGGTTTCTGCCGACCTCGGCGGTGGGCGGGATCGCTGTGTCGTTGCTCGCCGCGCTCGCGCTGCTGCTCTCGCGACGCGGGTCGGCTGTCAGGCGGCTCCAGGTGGCGATCGCGCCGCTGGTGGTGGGGCTGGTCATCGGCGCGGTGTGGACCGAGCCGCCGTTCCCCTCCACCACGCCCACCGGTCCCGAGGGCGAGCCGTTGATCGTCGACCAGCCGCCGCCGGGCGCCAGGCCCCTGGGGGTGCGCTTCGGCGCCGACGTGCGCCTCGACGCGGTGACGCTGGAACTGCGCCCCGAAGACGGGCGGGTGCGGCTCGAGCTCGATTGGTCGCACGGTGGCTCCATCAACCCGAAGCTCGGCGTGTTCGTGCACATCGAGCCCGGCACGCTCAAGCGCATCGCCGCTGATCACCTCCAGCTCTCCGATGGGCTGTACCTCGAGCAGGTGCCGCTCGGAAAAGTCGGGCGCGACATCCTGCTCGTCGACGTGCCCAGCTCGAAGCGGGGGCAGGGGTGGAACGTGTGGGTCGGGCTGTGGGAGATGCGCGGCAACGGTCAGCGCATTCCGGTGACCGAGCCCAACGGCGCCACCACCGTCGAGAATCGGGTGCTGGTGGGGACCTTGAACGTTCCCTGAGGGTTGGCGCCCCGGCCAACTCGGTGGCACGGCGTTCGCTAACGCGCCCCGGCATGACCGCCAAACAACTGCATTTCAGGACCGAAGCCCGCGAGCGGTTGCTGCGGGGAGCCCAGCAACTCGCCGATGCCGTGCGCGTCACCCTGGGGCCCAGGTCCCGCTCGGTCCTGATTCAGCGGAAGTGGGGGCGGCCGCTGGTGTGCGACGACGGGGTCACCATTGCCAAGGAGGTCGAGCTCAAGGACCCCGAAGAGAACATGGGCGCGCAGATGCTGCGGGAGCCGGCAGAGCTCACGCAGAACGAGGTGGGTGACGGCACCACCACCGCCACCCTCCTGGCCCACGCCATCTTCGCCGCTGGCATCCGGAACATCGTGGCCGGCGCCAGCGGCGTCGAGGTGAAGCGCGGCATCGAGCGCGCCGCCGCGGTGGCCATCGAGTCGTTCAAGAAGACCGCCCGCCCGGTGCAGTCGCGCAAGGAGAAGGCCCAGATCGCCACCATCTCCGC
>VFKJ01000941.1 GCA_009885595.1 Myxococcales bacterium
CGCTTCCTCTGCAAGCACGTTTTCCCCTGACGCGAACGAGCCGACCAGCTCGTGACGAGGTCAGCGCCTGTTCGCGAAGAGGCTCAGGAGGAAGTTCTCGACGGTGCTGCTGCCGCCGGTGCAGTCGGTCTTCACCTTCCCGCGCGCCGTGCCCTCGAGCGCGTCGCCGGTGCGGGTGGCGGAGCCGTCGTCGAGCGTCACCTGGCGGGTGCAGCCGTCGGCCGGGGTCGCGGTCAACTCGAGCTGCGTGGGCCCGGTGAAGGTGGCGGTGGTGCCGTCGACAGTGGCCGCGGTCAGCGTGCAGCTGAAGGACACCGCGGGCGCTCCCTGGGCGTCGGAGGTCACCGCGAAGCGCGCCCCGTCGCTGATCACGAGCGTGCCGGTGAAGGCCATCGGCTGGCGGCCGGTGTTCACGTCGCCGCTGCCGGCCCAGGTGCCCTTCCAGGCGGTGACGTCGGGACCACACGCGCTCAAGCACAACACTGCCGGAAGAAGGAGGTGCCTCATCGGTCCCGCGCGTAGCACAGCGCTCTGGTAGAAAGGCGCGATGCGAACCCTGCTCCTGCTGACGCTGTGCGTTTCCACCGGCGCGTTGGCCATCGCCAGGGGCGGCACCCTCTACATCCGCTCGACGGACGCCGCGTTGCTGAAGGAGCCGAAGGCGAAGGCCCCCATGGTGATGAAGCTCGCGCGGGGGACCGAGGTCATCTGGAACGGGCCCAGCGACAAGGACAAGCAGTGGCAGGAGGTGATGGTCATGGGGAAGAAGGGCTTCGTGCGCATCACCGAGCTGTCGCCCCACAAGCCGCAGCTCGAGCTCGACTCGAGCAGTGGCAAGCCGATGAGCGCCGAGGCGTTCGCGAGCAGCGGCGCGGCGACGAAGGACGGCGACATGGGGCGCGGCTCGCCGCAGCGCAGCCCTTCGAACTCCGCCGCCGCCGCGGAGCTCATCTACGTGGAGGAGCTCAACAAGGCGAAGGCCACTCCGGAGGCGCTCGAGGCGAAGGAGCTGGAGCTGCGCGGGCCCTGACCGTCCCCGCAGCCACGGTGGCGAGGGGGCCGTGTTAGCGTCAGGTCGATGTCAGCACCTGACTCGCCAGCCGGAACCGTCTGGGACGCCGCTCGCGAAGGGAGCCTCTTCTTCATGGGCAACTCGAGGATCGATCACGCGCTCGAGGCCGTGGTTCGCGGGCTCGACGAGGCCGGCATTCCGTATTGTCTGGTGGGCGCCATGGCGCTCAATCGCCACGGGTATCGGCGCTTCACGGAAGACATCGACCTGCTCGTCACCCGCGAAGGACACGCCGCGTTCAAGGCCCTGGTGCTGGGCCGCGGGTATGTCGAGAAGTTCCCCGGAAGCAAGACGCTGCGCGACACCACCAACGGCGTCACGATCGACTTCCTGATCACCGGCGAGTTTCCCGGCGACGGAAAGCCCAAGCCCGTTGCCTTTCCCGACCCTTCGATGGTCGCGGAGAAGGTCGATGGGCTCTCGCTCATTCCGCTGCCCCGGCTGATCGAGCTCAAGCTCGCTTCGGGAATGACCGCTCCGCATCGGATCAAGGATCTCGCAGACGTGCTCGAGCTGATCCGGGCCGCGCGGCTTCCGGTGGAGCTGGGTGATTCGCTCGACGCCTCGGTTCGCGAAAAGTACGGCGAGCTCTGGCAGGCGGCGCAGGCGCCCGAGCGTGACTGAGTCCCTGCCGCGCAGGCCCCGGCTCCTGCTCGCGCTGCTGCTGATCTCCTGCGCCACGCCGCCCGTGGTGGTGGAGCCGAGCAAGGAGATCGACTTCAAGAGCGAGCTCTCTCGCCAGGGAGAGTGGATCATCGTCGCGCCCTACGGCCGCGTGTGGCACCCGAACGCGCGGTTCGTCGGTCCCGACTTCATCCCCTACGTCACCGGCGGCGGCTGGGTGCACGGCCCCGAGGGCTGGGTCTTCGCCAGCGAGTGGAAGGCCGCGCCCTTCGTGTTTCATTACGGCCGCTGGTTCGTCGCCGACGATCTCGGCTGGCTGTGGTGGCCTGATCAGACGCGCGGCGCGGCGTTCGTCGAGTGGAGAGCGGGCGATGGCTACACCGGCTGGTCTCCGATCCCCCCGCCGGTGAAGTCACCGCGCGCGCAGAGGCCGCAGTGGTTCTTCACGAAGACGAAGTACCTCTCCGCGCGCGATGCCATGGACTTTCAGCTGAAGGCCGACGAGGTGGCACGCGTGCAGGGCGTCACCGCGCCGCTGCCCAGCACCGGCCCCGACGTGAAGGAGGTCGCCGCCCTCGGTGGCCTCGATCGCGACGTGCAGTTCCCCGTGGTGGCCCCACCGCCCGAGCCGCCGCCAGCGCCGGTGAAGGAAGAAGAGCCCCCGTCCGCCCCCGAAGAAGAAGTCGAAGGCGAAGAAGAAGCGCTGACCTATTTCGGCTGCAGCGTGCGCTGGAGCCGCTCGAGCGGGTACTGCTGCTCGGTCTTCAGCTTCTCCAGGATGCCCTCGTACTTCGCTTCCTCCATCGTGGGCGTGCGACTGAGAATCCACAGGTAGTCGCGGTTCGGGTGGCCGACCACCGCATACTCGTACGCGTCGCCGAGTTGGATGATCCAGTAATCGCCCCAGAACGGACCGAAGATGCTCACCTCGAGCTTGGCGTTGGTGTCCTTGTCGACCTCC
>VFKJ01000471.1 GCA_009885595.1 Myxococcales bacterium
CGAAGCGGCCGCGCGCGCATGTCTCGACGCTGCCACCGGGCTGGACCCCGTGCAGCGCGCCCACCGGGCCGCCGAGGTGCTCGCGCTGCTTCCAACTGGCCCCAGCGGGGCGCGCACCGAGGCCCGCACGATGCTCGAGACGCTGCGCAATCAACTCTGGCCGCAGGTGGAGGCCGCCGTCGCTGCAAAGCAACCCGGCCGCGCGGCGCAGCTCGCCAGTCCCTTCCGCACCCTGCCTGGCGTGAGCGCGCGGGTGGAGGAACTGCGTGACGCCGCCCAGGCGCATCACCTCTCGCGCGCGAAGGCGCTGGCCTCGTCGCCCGAAGCCGTGTGGCTGCATCGCCGGCTCGCCGAGGAGTTCGGTGGGCCCGAGGCGCCGCCGCTGGCGAACTCCGGGAAATGGGAGCGGACGCGCTGGCAATGCAAGGCCCCCCAACCCCCGTTCCCCGAGCTCTCCGGCGGCCTGACGGCCAGCCTCACGTTGCGGTGCCGCGAGCCCGAGGCCGCGAAGAGGAGCAGCAGCGATGACGCGATGCGCACCTTCGAGTTGGAGAAGTCACTCCAGGGACAACGCCTCGAAGGATCGATCAGCGTGAGCTGCGCGGATCGCGTGAACAGCTACACGTTCCGCGTCGAGGAGCCGGGCATCGAGGGCTTCCCCGAGGAAGGGCTGCGGCAGGAGCTCTCACGCCTTGGAGCCCGCGCGGTGACCGACTGCGCGCGCGTGCACGAGACCGCCGCCACGCGCAGCTGCAGCGAACTGCGCACGCTGGACCCCGCGGCGATCATCACCCGCTTCGTCGACCACGCCCGCTTCCTGCACCGCTGGGAGCCCTGCTTCACCGAGTGGGTGCTGGCCACTGAAGGCGTCTCACCTCCGGCTCCGCCATGACCGTCATCTGAGTGCTGCAGCGAGGTCGTCGTGCTCGAAGGCGCTCTCCATACGCTCGAGGTCCTTCGGCTTCAACCCGGCACGGGTTCCGGCCTTGCGCCAGGTCGTGATGACGCGTGCGACCTCCCGCGCGATTTGTCGCGCCGTCTTCTCCGGCAAACCGAAGAGCTGCGAACTCGCGAGCACCGCTTCGAAAGGGGCCGCGTGGTCGCTTTCGTCGAGCGCCAACGCGTGCATTCGCGGGCGGACGTCCGTGGGCATCGGGTTCAAGTCGTAGGCAGGGGCCAGCCTCCACCCCGCACCCGCGCGCAGGAAGCCATGATTGCGGAGGTGGTCGTCGGTGTTCGAGACCAGCAGGTTGAAGACGAGGCGCCTCCAGAGTTGACGAAGATCCGCCTCGACAGCGGCGCCCTCCCGCCGCAGCGCGTCGACGAGTTCGAGGTAGCTGTGCTCTTCGTTGTCCGAAGCGCCCAGCGCAGTGAGCGCAGACATGAAGGGAACGCGAGTCGCGCCTTGACGGTCGAAGCGCTGAAGCAGCAGGACAGGCTTTCGGAGGACAGTCTCGAGCCGCCAGGGCGGAACGGCGATCCCCGCGGCTTCGGCCAGCGCAAGGGTGGCTGCCTCCCACCGCGTGACGGGCCAGTCGTCATCCTTCTTCGGAAACTTTGCGATGAAGAGCGCGCCGTCGCTGTCTCGCACACTCGCCTTGGGCCGCGCTCCGCCCAGCGAGGTTCCAGGAGCCAGCACGAGTTGCAGATCTTCAGCGCTCTCCTTGTCTTCGACGATGCGGCCGGTGGCGGCGAGAAGGCGTGGCAAGTGAATGAGCGGTGGCACCCGCCTTCCGCCGTCATGGATGAAGGGGCCGCCCTCCCGCTCTTGGAGGCGAAGTGCGCCCAGACGTGTCTCGTCGTCGACCAGCGTGAGGAAGTCGATCGAGAGCAGGGCACGTGGCTTTCGACCTTCAGTCTTTGCTCGATAGCGCTCGTAACGCCGAAGCAGCGTCTGCCCCCACCGATCCGGCGACGGATCCGTGAACGCATTGAAGAGCGGCCGCTGGGTGTGGAATTGGCCCGCCGTCAGAGGAAGCTCCGGGTCGAGCGCGAAGGCCGCCCTGCGCGCCAGCCATTCCCGCTCGTACTCGAATGAGCAACTCTCGATGCCATCACCGCGCGCCCGAACCCAGAGGCGCCCGACACGGGTGGGGATGCCCGCGAGGTCGATGGAGGCGAGCACCTCACGTTCCATCATCAGCTCCCGACCTCTCGCGCACCCGCTTCGGCAGACGTGTCTCTTCGAGGCTCAGGCCAGCTTTGTCGAGCGCTGGGTCCGCAAGCTGCGCGAGCCGCTCGGTCATGCCGAGGATGAACAGCACCGTCGCGTAGGTCCCCATGGAGACCGAGGGATCGCCCCGCTCGACCCGGGTCAGCGTGTTGCGGCTGATGAACGCACGCTGCGACATCAGCTCCATCGAAATACGGCGGCGCCGCCGGGCGATCGAGAGTTCCTCGCCCAGGCGCGCGAGCGCCCGCCGCGTCGAGAGAGGCAGGGCTTGCTTCGAGCGCGACGCCTTCATGAATTGCGCACCATAAATGGTACACTACGGCAGATTGTGCACCATTTATAGGGCGCTACACCCTCTCCCCGACCCTCTCCTCCGCGGGGGAGAGGGAGAGAAGGAGTCAGAAGGCGTCTTCAGGCAGCTGCATGATCGCCAGCGAGCTCTTCTGCACCTGCGCCATCGCCAGCCCGATGTTCGGCAGCACCTCGGCGGCGAAGTAGCGCGCCGAGGCAATCTTCCCCTCGTAGAACGCCTTGTCCGGCCCGGTCGCGGTCTTCTGCTTGTCGAGCGCGACCGCCGCGTGGCGAATCAGCAACCAGCCGATGGTCACCTCCGCCAGCGAGGACAGCACGCGCGTGCCCTGCAGACCCATGTGGTAGACGGACTCGCCGAGCTTCTCCATCAGCGCGCCCAGGCCCGTCTGCAGCGCGCCCAGCGCCTCGGCCAACGCCGCCCGCTCGGCCTTCAGCGCGTCGCCGCCTTCGTTGGTCTCGATGGTCTTCGTGATGCGCGCCAGCAACCCCTGCAAGGTGGCGCCGCCGTCCTTGGCCACCTTGCGCCCCAGCAGATCGAGCGCCTGGATCGCGGTGGTGCCCTCGTAGAGCGAGTCGATCTTCTGATCGCGGATGTACTGCTCCGCCGGGTAGTCCTGCAGGTAGCCGCTGCCGCCGTAGCACTGCAGCGACAGGCCCAGCAGCTCGTAGACCTTCTCGCTGCAGTAGCCCTTGATCAGCGGGAGGATGAGATCGTTGAGCGCGTTGGGCTCCGCAGCCGCCTCTGCCTTGTGACCGCCCAGCAGCTCGACCTGGTCCTGCAGCGAGGCGTTGAACAGAATGAGCGCGCGCATGCCTTCGGCGTGCGACTTCTGCAGCATCAACAACCGCCGCACGTCGGGGTGGTGGATGACGGTGACCCGGGGCGCGTTCTTGTCGCGCGAGGTGAGGTCGGCGCCCTGCTTGCGCTCCTTCACGTACGCGAGCGCGTTCAGGTACGCCGTCGACAGGGTGGCCATCGACTTGAGCCCCACCGCCATGCGCGCGTGCTCGATCACGTGGAACATCTGCCGCATGCCGTCGTGCACGTTGCCCACCAGCCAGCCCACCGCGGGCTTGCTGTCGCCGAAGGTCATCTCGCAGGTGGCCGAGGCCTTGAGGCCCATCTTCTTCTCGAGGTTGGTGCAGTAGACGCCGTTGCGCTCACCCATCGAGCCGTCTTCGTTCACCAGGAACTTGGGCACGATGAACATCGAGAGGCCCTTGGTGCCCGGGCCCGCACCTTCCGGCCGCGCCAGCACCAGGTGAATGATGTTCTCCGCCGCGTCGCCGATGTCGCCGTTGGTGATGAAGCGCTTGACGCCCTCGATGTGCCAGACGTCGTCCTTCACTTGGCGAGCCTTGGCGCGCGCCGCGCCCACGTCGCTGCCGGCGTCAGGCTCGGTCAGCACCATGGTGCCAGCCCACCGCTTCTCCAGCATCGGCATCACGAAGCGCTTCTTCTGCCCCTCGGTGGCGAGCGAGTCGATGATGCGCGCCAGCACATTGCCCAAGAACGAGAAGGCCGCCGCCGGGTTCGCCCCGATGACGAACTCGAAGGTGCCCCACGCCAGCGAGGGAGGAGCGCCCAGGCCGCCGAGGTGCACGGGCAGGTCGAGCAGGTTCATGCCCGTCTCGAAGTACGCCGCGTACGCCTTCTGCATCAAGGGAGAGAGCGTCACCTCGCCCGTCTTGGCGTCGAACTTGAGCGGCACCCGATCGCCCTCGGTGAAGGCCTCCGACATGATGCCTTCGCACGCCGGCACCATCGTCTCGATGGTCTGCTTCACGGTGGCTTCGTCGAGATCGCCAAAGGGCTTCTTGCCCAGCGAGGTCTTCTGGATTTCCAGGAACTCGAAGAGGTTGAACAGGGTGTCGCGAACGTTGGGCTTGTAGTGGTTGGCAGTGGACATGGCGGCGCGCAGTCTCTTTCCGCGCGAGCCCGCTGCCAAGCAGTCTTCTGGGTAGAAAGCAGCGCAGCGAATGCGCCAGTTCAGTCGGCGCGGGCGAGCAGCGAACGGGCCCAGGCCCGCACCTTGGCGCGGCTGATGCCCTTCCCCAACTCCAGCACTTCGAAGTGCGTCATCTCCACGGGGACCATCACGTCCTCGGGGTCGATGGGGTGGGGGTCGGCGTTGTAGTTGCGGTAGGTGCACCAGCTGGGCTTGCTGGCGTCGATCACCAGCTCGTAGTGCGGCGGCTGATACTGGCCCTGCGCCGGAGCCCGGAAGCTCAGGGTGAAGCGCAGCTCTGAGGGCGCAGGCACGAGCCCGATGGACGCGGCGAACGCCTGGGCGGGACTGCGCTTGCTGGTCTTCCTCGCTCGCTCAGGCATCGCAGTCGCTTCGTGAATCGCTCAGGTCCCACTTCGGAAAGACGAGGTGCCCCTCTGCAGTCAGCTGGCCCACCGCCCGCTGCTCTCCCTCGACCGGCTGGTTGAAGTCCATCGTGAGCTGAAAACCCTTCGCGGTCCAACGGCCGTTGACGACCTCGAACTTCGGGCCCTCGTCCTTCAGGTGCATCAAGCCCGCCGGGGCCGCGGCGAGCAGCAGGCCCATGGGCTCAGCCCGGCTTGATGCGTTCGACGATGGAGTCGATCAGCTTCACCGAGGTCAGCCCCTCGGACTCGGCGGTGAAGTTGGGCAGCACCCGGTGGCGCAGCACCTCGCGCGTCAGCGAGCGCACGTCTTCCACCGTGGCGGCGAAGCGGCCGGCCAGCACCGCGCGGGCCTTGGCGCCCACCACCAGGTACTGGCTGGCGCGCGGGCCGGCGCCCCAGGCCACGTTCTTCTGCACGAAGTCGAAGGCGCCGGGCTCACGAGGGCGCGTCGCGCGCACCAGGTCGACCGCGTACTTGACCACGTGATCGGGCACCGGCACCCGGCGCACCAGGTCCTGCAGCGCGAGGATCTGCTCGGGCGAGAGCACCTTCTGCAGCGTGGTGGTGCGGCCGCTGGTCGTCTGCTTGACGATCTGAATCTCTTCCTCGGCAGAGGGGTAACCGACGTCCACCAGGAACATGAAGCGGTCCAGCTGGGCCTCGGGCAGCGGGTAGGTGCCTTCCTGCTCGATGGGGTTCTGGGTGGCGAAGACGAGGAAGGGCGGATCCAGCGGCCAGGTGCGCCCCGAGGCGGTCACCCGGTGCTCCTGCATCGCCTGCAGCAGCGCGGCCTGGGTCTTGGGCGGGGTGCGGTTCACCTCGTCGGCGAGCACGATGTTCGCGAACAGCGGCCCCTTCATGAAGCGCAGCTCGCGTCTGCCGGTGGCGCGATCCTCTTCGAGGATGTCGGTGCCGGTGATGTCCGAGGGCATCAGGTCGGGCGTGAACTGAATGCGGTTGAAGGAGAGGTTGAGCACCTCGGCCAGGGTGCTGATCAAGAGCGTCTTGGCGAGGCCGGGCACGCCGACGAACAGGCAGTGCCCCCGCGAGAAGAGGCTGATCAGCAGGTGATCGACCACGTCGCGCTGGCCGACCACGCGCTTTTCGATCTGCTCCACCACCGCGGCGCGGGCCTGCGCCAGCGCCTCGACGGCCTTCAGGTCATCACCGCTGACTTCGCTCATGGAAAGGCCGTTGTAACTGCCGGGACCGTGGCCGTCACCTCCGCTGTCAGGGGGTCAGCTGCATCACGTAGGTGGTGTAGTTGCCGACGAGATCGCTCGTGCCGCGGGTGAGCGTCAGGGTGGTGGGGTTGGTCAGCACCACCCGGGCCTGGGCAGCGCCCACGCGATCCGCCGAGGTGTAGGTGGTCGACCCCGAGGCGGAGCCGCCCTGCCCCTGCCCGCCGATGAAGGAGACTGCGCGGGTGAGATCGACCGCGGTGA